>DASULL010000366.1:0-2936 GCA_036278215.1 Gammaproteobacteria bacterium
TCGTTCATCACTACGTTCATGTCGGTCTCGGCCTCGGAGTCTTCCGGGTAGTCGAGATCGAGTACGACCTCGCCACGGTAAATGCCGACCGAAACCGCGGCAATATGGCCGTGCAATACCGGCCGAGTAACTAGGCGCTGCGCCTTCAGGTGGCGGATGGCATCGGACAGTGCAACGAAGGCACCGGTAATGGCTGCGGTGCGGGTGCCGCCATCAGCCTGGATCACGTCGCAGTCGACCAGGATGCGGCGCTCGCCCAACGCTTCTAAATCGACCGCAGCGCGCAGGGAACGGCCGATCAGGCGCTGGATTTCCATGGTGCGGCCCTGTTGCTGACCGCGCACCGCCTCGCGGTCGTTACGGGTATGGGTGGAACGGGGCAGCATGCCGTATTCGGCCGTTACCCAGCCGCGGCCGCTGCCGCGCAGCCATGGCGGAATGCGCTCTTCGACGCTGGCGGTGCAGAGCACGTGAGTGTCGCCGAACTTGATCAGGGCCGATCCCTCGGCATGCTTGCTTACATGGCGGACGATGCTGACGGAGCGCAACTCGTCGAACCGGCGACCGCTTGGGCGCATCGGGCTGTCCTCGCTGGGAATTGGGGCCGGAAGCCTAGCATAACCACAAGGCTGGCGGTTTTACTTGTTCCAGGAAACGTTGATCTACCGAGGATAGACCAGCACTTTTCACCCAGAATGCGTAAAATGGCCGGTTTCCAACAGCTCCAGCCACTCGAGGGATCGCCATGATACGCAGCATGACCGCCTATGACCGCAAGGAGAGGCTGGGTCCATGGGGGCGGTTGAGCTGGGAGCTGCGCTCCGTCAATCATCGCTATCTGGACATCTATCCGCGTCTGCCGGATGAGTTACGGCAGCTGGAACCGCTGGTGCGGGAGCGGGTCGCGGCGGCGGTGGCGCGCGGCAAGGTAGAGTGCACGCTGCGCTTCCAGCCGGCAGCCGGAGTGGCGACGGAACTCGACATCAACTGGCAGTTCGCCGAGCGGCTGCTGTCGGGCGTCGCGGCGATTGCCGAGAAGATGAACAGCCCTGCCCCGGTCAGCCCGCTGGAACTGTTGAAGATGCCAGGCGTCATTCAACAGGCCGAGCTGGATCTGGAGCCGATCGCCGCGGCGGCACTCGAGCTGCTGGACGAGGCGCTGGCCGGTTTCGTCGATAGCCGTGAGCGGGAAGGCGCGCGGCTGGGCGAGCTGATCCGCGAGCGGGCCGAGCGAATCGCCGTGCTGGCCGAGGAAGTCCGCGGGCGGCGGCTGGAAGTGAATGCCAAAGTGCGCGAGAAGCTGCTCGGCCGGCTGCGCGAAATCGACAGCTCCGCCGATCCGCAGCGGCTGGAGCAGGAGCTGGTCATCATCGCCCAGCGCATGGATGTCGAGGAAGAGCTGGAGCGCCTGTCCATGCATGTGGAAGAGGTGCAGCGGGTTTTGCGGCGGCGCGAGCCGGTGGGGCGGCGGTTGGATTTCCTGATGCAGGAGCTCAATCGGGAAGCCAACACCCTGTCATCCAAATCGGCCGATGGGCAGACCACGACCGCTGCCGTGGATATGAAGCTCCTCATCGAGCAGATGCGGGAGCAGATCCAGAACATCGAATAGGCACGACATGACCGGAACCCTCTACATCGTTTCCGCTCCTTCCGGCGCCGGTAAAACCAGCCTGGTCGACGCCCTGGTGCGCTCGTTGCACGACCTGAAGGTCTCGGTGTCGCACACCACCCGGCCGCGGCGACCGGGCGAGATCGACGGCACGCATTATCATTTCGTCGATACCGCCACCTTTGAGCGCATGGTGCAGGCAGGCGAGTTCCTGGAATACGCGCAGGTGTTCGACAACCTGTACGGCACCAGCCGGGCGCAGGTGCTCGATAACCTCGCCGCCGGTGTCGATATCATCCTCGAGATCGATTGGCAGGGCGGCCGGCAGGTGCGCGAGGCGGTCCCTGACTGTGTGTCGATTTTCATCCTGCCGCCGTCGCGCGGTGAACTGGAGCGGCGCCTACGCGGTCGAAATCAGGACAGCAATGGCGTGATCGCCAAGCGCATGCGGGAAGCAGTGAAGGAGATGTCGCACTTTCGCGAGTACGACTATGTGCTGGTGAACGACACCTTCGAAGATGCGTTGGCCGATCTCAGAGCCATCGTGCGAGCGCGGCGGCTGCGTTGCAGCGTGCAGGCCCAGCGTCTGGGGCGGCGAGTCAACGAGTTGCTGGCTGAAGGCGGCTGATTATCCAAGGGTCTACCCCTGCGGCTTTCGGCAAACGGTCGATAGGGCTACACTGCAAGGTCCTCGACCCGACAATATTTTTGGTGCGGAGTAAAGAACTTATGGCGCGAGTGACGGTAGAAGACTGTCTGGATCATGTGGCGAACCGCTTTGAACTGGTGCTGGTGGCGTCCAAGCGTGCGCGGCAGCTCGCCAACGGCACGACTCCGTTCGTGCCCTGGGACAACGACAAGCCGACGGTGGTAGCGCTGCGCGAGATCGCCGGCGGCTATATGGAGCAGATCAAGACGGCCCCGCAGGTGGAAGCTGTGGAACAAGTTTCCGGCGATGAGCCGGATACCGAGCTGCCGGTGGAAGGGCCGGAAGCCTAGTCTATCGAGCCCTGATCATGGGTCGTGCTGGCCCTGCCGTAACAGATGACCGTCCCGCCTCCGATCCGGCGCGCAAGGCGGATGAACTGTGCGCGCTGCTTGGCAGCTATCTGGAGCCAGAGCAGGTTGCGCTGGTTTACCGTGCCTACTGCTTCGGCGCGGTAGCGCACGCCAGCCAGCGCCGCCTGTCGGGCGAGCCGTACATTACCCACCCACTGGCGGTAGCCAGAATCCTGGCGGAGATGCGGCTGGACTACCAGAGCATCGCCGCCGCCATCCTGCATGACGTCATCGAGGACACCCCCACCGCCAAGGACCAGGTGGC
>DASULL010000367.1:0-4171 GCA_036278215.1 Gammaproteobacteria bacterium
CCGACTGCAGAGCGTTGATCGCCACCTGCAGGCTGCCGTCGGTGCCGTTCTTAAAACCGACCGGCGTGGACAGGCCGCTGGCCATTTCCCGATGGGTCTGCGACTCGGTGGTGCGCGCGCCGATAGCGGTCCAGGTGATCAGATCGCCAATGTACTGCGGCGTGATCGGATCGAGCGCCTCGGTCGAGGCCGGCAAACCCATCTCGGCGATATCGAGCAGCAGCTCGCGCGCCAAGTGCAGCCCCTCGTCGATCTTGAAAGAGTCGTCCAGGTACGGATCGTTGATCAGCCCCTTCCAGCCGACTGTGGTCCGCGGCTTCTCGAAATACACCCGCATGACGATGAACAGGCTGTCGGCAAGCTCGTCGTGCAGCCGCTTGAGCCGCGTCGCATACTCCCGCGCCGCCTTCAGATCGTGGATCGAGCACGGGCCGACCACCACCAGCAGCCGCGGATCGCGCCCATCGAGGATCGCCTCGACGGTACGGCGGCCGCGCAGAACGGTCTGTCGGGCCGTGTCCGTCAGTGGCAGCTTGGCCTTCACCTCGGCCGGTGTCGGCAGCGGCTCCTCAGCCAGCACGTTGGTATTGTAGACGTTGTTCTGCGTCATCATCGCTTTCCGGCGCCAGTCGGCACCGCCTCTCAAATCCAGACGAGCATCTTAGCCTGCACAACTTATTAACGCCAAGGTGGGCGGGAGAGGCTCCCGCTACCCGCCTATTGCGCAACCTGCTGCGATAGCACGCCAAACTCGTAGGTCGCCGGCGCGCCGTCCAGGCAAGCATCGTCGATCAGCACGCGACGGACATCGCCGCGTGCCGGCACAGTGAACATCGGCTCCAGCAACAGTTCTTCCAACAGTGCCCGCAGGCCGCGGGCGCCGGTGCCACGCTTCAGGGCCCGTGCGGCAAGGCCGCGAAGCGCCTCCTCACTGATCTCGAGCTGGCAGCCATCGAGCTCGAACAGATGCTGGAACTGGCGTAGCAGCGAGTTCTTCGGCTCGGTGAGAATGCGCACCAGGGCTTCCTCGGTGAGCTGCTCGAGCACCGCCGTTACCGGCAGGCGACCGATGAACTCGGGAATCATGCCGTAGCCAACCAGGTCGGCAGTCTCCAGCTCCCGTTGCAGGTTGGCGCCTGCCACATCCGGCAGTTCGGCGGAGAAACCGATGCTGCGCGGCAGCGCCCGCTGCGCCACCAGCTTCTCGAGCCCGGCGAAAGCGCCGCCGCAGATAAACAGGATATTGCGGGTATCGACCTGCAGCATCTCCTGCTGCATGCCGCGCTTATTGCCGCGCATCGGAACCGACACCACCGTGCCCTCGATCAGCTTCAACAGTCCCTGCTGCACGCCCTCGCCGCCGACATCGCGCCCATGGGTTGGGTTCTGCGAGCGCAGCGCGAGCTTATCGATCTCGTCGATATAGATAATGCCGCGGGCGGCCTTCTCGGCATCGTAGTCGCACTTCTGCAACAGCTTCTGGACGATGCCCTCAATGTCTTCGCCGACGTAGCCGGCCTCGGTCAGAGTAGTGGCATCCACCCCGACGAACGGCACTTCCAGGCAGCGCGCCAACGTCTCTGCCAGCAAGGTCTTGCCGGAGCCGCTGGGGCCGATCAGCAGAACGTTGCTCTTGGCGATCTCGACCTGGTCGCCGCGACGGCTGTTGTGCGCCAGCCGCTTGTAGTGGTTGTAAACGGCCACGGCGAGCACTTTCTTGGCGTGCTCCTGGCCGATCACGTATTGATCCAGCTGCGCATGGATCTCGCGCGGCTTGGGCAGGTCGGCAATGGCGCCGACTGCGGCCGTTCCGAACTCCTGCTCGAGCAGGTCGGTGCAATCGTTGACGCAGTGCTCGCAGATATAAGCCGATGGTCCGGCGATAAGAGCGCTAACGTCTTCCTCGGCCTTGCCGCAGAAGGAGCAGAAGAGGGGACTGCCGGGCTGCGCCAGGCTGTCGCGAGTGTTTCTGCGGCTCATATGCTCACCTCCAGTGCCGCTAGTGCTGCCATCCATATAGACCACCAGCGGGAATGCCTTGGGGCTGAGCAGGATCCGCGCTCCTTGCGAGCCTGCTTAGGTCAATGATTACTGAAAATTTATTTCTTTCCAGTATCTATAACAGCGGCGGGACGCCTGTTCCACTTTAGAGAGTTGGAACTTCCTGAATCGTCCGGACACTTCATCTCCGGACTACCAACCATTGAGTATGGCAAGCGTTGCCGCGGACCCTGGTGATATAGTTCGCAAAACTGACCCTGGAGGAAATTGTGCCGATCGACCGCAAGCTGCTCGACATCCTCTGCTGCCCTGCCACCGGTGTGCCGCTGGAGCCTCTGCGCAAGGACCAACTGGCCGCCCTCAACACCCTGATTGCCGCCGGCAAGGCACACTACTTCAACGACGACGTGGTGACCACGCCGCTCCAGGAAGCGCTGATCACTGAGAACGGCGAACGCATTTACCGGATCGACGACGGCATTCCCATCATGCTGGAAGAACGTGCCATTCCGGGCCGCATTCTGCGAACTAGCTGATGCTGCGCCTGCATGACCATTGAGGAAGCTCTGGCGCAGGCGACGGCCAAGCTGCAAGGCACTTCCGACAGTCCGCGGCTGGACGCCGAGGTGCTGCTCTGTCACTCGCTCGGGGTAAACCGCACGTACCTTTATACCTGGCCGGCCCGGCAGTTGGACACCGCCATCGAGCAACGCCTGCAAGCGCTGATAGAACAGCGGGTCCGCGGAGTACCGATTGCCTACCTCACCGGCCAACAGGAATTCTGGTCGCTGCCGCTGGCAGTAAGCGAAGCCACCCTGATTCCACGGCCGGAGACGGAACTGCTGGTAGAGCGGGCACTGGCTCTTCTCCCGGCGGGGCTGCCCTGCACCGTGCTCGATCTTGGCACCGGCAGCGGCGCGATCGCCCTCGCCCTCGCCAGCGAACGCCGCCAAGCGAAAATATGCGCGGTCGACTCCAGCGCGGCTGCGCTGCAGGTAGCCAACCGCAACAGCCGCCAGCTCGGGTTGGCCATCGAGCTACTGCAGGGCGACTGGTACACGCCAGTGACTGGCCGCCGCTTTCATATAATCGTCTCCAACCCGCCCTATATCGGCGCCGACGAACCCGAGGTCAGCCAGGGCGACTGTCGCTTCGAGCCGCGCCAAGCGCTGGTCGCCGATGATACCGGGCTTGCCGCCCTGAGGCGCATTATCCAGGGCGCCCCGGAACACCTGGAACCCGGCGGCTGGCTGCTGGTCGAGCATGGATATCGACAAGGGGCGGCCTGCCGCGCGCTGTTCCGCGACAGCGGCTTCACTGCAGTGGCAACGGTACACGACCTGCAGGGTCACGAACGAATAACCCTAGGGCAGAACGAGCGATGAATGACGAACAGCTACTGCGCTACAGCCGTCAGATCATGCTGCCGGCCATCGACATCGAAGGTCAGGAGCGGCTGCTGAACGCCAAGGTGCTGATAGTCGGTCTGGGCGGGCTCGGCTCACCGGCGGCGCTGTACTTGGCCGCCGCCGGTGTCGGCGAGCTGCTGCTGGCCGACTTCGACACCGTCGAACTATCCAACCTGCAGCGGCAGATCGCCCACGACACTAACAGCCTGGGCCGCCTCAAGGTCGACTCCGCCGCCGATCGGCTGCGCGCGATCAACCCCGATGTTCGTCTCAAACCGCTAGCGATCCAACTGGACCGCGACAACCTGCCGGCGCTGACGGCGAGCGTCGACGTGGTACTCGATGGCTGTGACAATTTCGCCACGCGACTG
The DNA here is from genome assembly GCA_036278215.1 of Gammaproteobacteria bacterium. GTDB lineage: Bacteria > Pseudomonadota > Gammaproteobacteria > Nitrococcales > AK92 > JAAYIK01. The sequence continues at coordinate 3,782 of DASULL010000367.1, forward strand.
GCGGTAAACGCCGCCTGCGTCCAAACTCGCACCCCGCTGATCAGCGGCGCGGCAATTCGTCTCGAAGGCCAACTCGCCGTCTATCGGCTGGACCGGCCGGGCGGCCCCTGCTACCGCTGCCTCTTCCCCGACAGTCCGGAAGTCGCCGAAACCTGCAGCGAAACCGGTGTCATTGCGCCGCTGACCGGGGTGGTCGGCAGCCTGCAAGCGCTGGAGGCGATCAAACTGCTGGCCGGCGGCAAGACCGGCCTCGACGACCAACTGCTGCTCTTCGATGCCCTGCATACCGATTGGCGCCGCCTGCGCATCCCGGCCGACCCGGAGTGTCCCTGCTGCTCCGCCTTGGCATAAGCCTTCCGCGACCGCAAGATATTCGGCCGCTGCTGCGGC
>DASULL010000368.1:0-4739 GCA_036278215.1 Gammaproteobacteria bacterium
TCAGTACGTCGAATGGCCGACGCCGGCCGAAGGCCGTATCGTGCGCGTAGCTACCGACCGCCCGGCTTGGAGGGCAGAGCTGGCTAGAGACTTCGGCTGACGCCGACGCTAGAACCGCAGCATAGTTGGCTGAACCAGCCGCTCGTAGTCGCTGTAGCGCATGGCCACGGCTTCGTCGTGGCTGCCGCCTTTGAAAGCAATCCGCTCATCCTCGCGCAGGCGGGGGCTGACGAACACCTCTAAGCCATATAGCTCGCCGAACGGAGGCATGGCGCCAACGTCGCAATCCGGAAACGCTTCCCGGATCTCGTCCTGCCCGGCGAGCACGACCTCTTGCGCCCCCAGCCCTGTGCGAAGGAGTTCGAGATCGACATGGTCCGAGGCTGGCAACACAGCCATGCACAACCGGCCGTCCGCTCTGAAGACTACCGCCTTGGCAAATTCGTGGCCCCGGACATGCGTGGCCTCTGCGGTTCGCTGGGCATCGTAGCTGACCGCATGCGGTATCGATCGGTACGGAATCTTGTTGCGCTCCAGCAGATCCTTCAGCCTTGTGCTGATCATGGCAACCTCCCGCAGTCCCTGCTGCTGAACACCAAACCAGGCAGGAGGAGGCCGCTTTGGATCTCCAGCGTCGCTGGCTGACCAGGGTCGATCAGCGAGCCGCACCGGCCGCCTGCGCCGCCCGGCATCATCTCCAACCACCCGAAGCATCGCATTTGGGCGCAGGCAGGCTGATTCAACTGATCCTTTAGCTGGTGATGGTATCGCTCAGCGGCTCCAAGGCGGTTTCTTCAGCTTCGGTTTCCGCTTCCGCCTCAGCCGGAATGTCGCTGCTGACAACGGCCTTGCCGAGCTGATGGGTATGAGCCGCAGCGTGGATCGACTGCTGGACCATCCGGCGGACGGCAGTGGCTTCGTCCAAACGGGAAACCATCTGGGAAATCGGCAGCCGCCTGTCGCTGCCGGCCTGCAGTATCAAGGCCTTCAGGGTCTTGTATGCCTCATCCCAGGCTTCCAGCAGCTGCGCCGCGCCGCCGGTGGCGATCTCGGCGGAGGTCGGCGCTTCCGCCAGCAGCCGTCTTGCCTGTTCGCGAAAAGCCAGTAACGCTGCGCGCAGCGACTCGTCGGCCACCGGCTCGAGTTCCTGCAGGAGCTGGGTCAGGACGCCGGCGCTGTAAGCCATGCCGTCGTAGTGGCGGCCGATTCTCAAGGCCAGCGGCAACGCACCGACCACGTCGCTGGTCAGTTCACGCCGCTGTACCTGGGTCACGAATTCGCCGACCGCCAGCATCAGCGTCCTGACTGTCTGCTGATCCTGGATGCCGAGTTGGCGCTTCGCTGGCATCTCGCTCAGGGCACCGGTGGCGGCCCGTTGCGCGATCGTGCCGATGCGGGCAAGTTCCAGCTTGAGCGCTTCCAGGGCCATTGCCGGCGTGTCGGCGACGTTTCTATCCAGGTGCCTGGGACGGCTCTCATCGCCTTCCAGCACCTGGAAGCAGCTTTCCAGAAAGCGTGCCAACGGCTCGATCAAGGGTCGCATCAGGATCACGCCGATCAGGTTGATCAGAGTGTGCAAAATCGCCAGCAGTACCGCCGGCGAGTCGCCGAGACCGAGCAGCTGACTGATCTTGCCAACCAGCCACAACAGCGGTGTCAGCAGCACCAGTGACACCACAGCGATCCCCAGCTTGAACAGCACGTATCCAAGAGCCGCGCGCTTGGCGTCTGGGGTTGCGCCGATCATGGCGATAATGCTGGTAGAAGTCGTACCGATGTTGGCGCCAATCACCACGGCCGCTCCGAAGCTGACCGGAATCAGGCCACCGGCTACCGCCGTCAGGGTGATCGCCAGCGAGGCGCCGGAGGACTGCATCAGCGCCGTTAGAACTACGCCGATCAGGACGAAGATGAGCAGATTCAGCAGGCTCGCTCCGCCGAACTGGTCGAGCGGCAGGTGCAAGGAGGCGGTGTCGAAGCTGCCCTTGAGCACATCGATGCCGATGAAAAACACACCAAATCCAGTAATCGCATCACCGAAAGCCGCCCGCCTACCGCTACCGCCGCTGATACGGAGCAGGGCGCCCAGCGCCACCGCCGGCAAGGCAAGCAAAAGCAGATCGAGCTTGAATCCGACCAGCGCTACCAACCAGCTGGTAGAGGTGCTGCCGATACTGCTCCCCAAGATCACCCCGATCGCCTGAGTCAGCGACAGCAAACCGGCGTTAACGAATCCCAAGGTGGCGAAAATCACCGCACCAGACGATTGAACCAGTGCCGTGATCAGGGTGCCGGCGACAATGCCGCGCAGCGGCGTGGCGGTCCAGTGCGCGAGAATGTCGCGCAGCGCGTTGCCGGCGGCGAGCTTGAGACCGTCGGTCATCAGGCGCATGCCGAGCAGAAACAGCCCAATACCACCCGCAAAAGAAAGAAAGCTTGCAACTGTCATAACGGCCCATTACGCCTACGAACGCGCGGCTGACTGCTTGGCGTTAGCGCCGCCAGCCCACAAAAACACATTGTGCGAATACGAAATCATTTTTATGCCAGGCATCGGCGGGCGGTGCGCTGGGCGCTGCCGCTGGCACTTTACGCCGCGATCAGCGCCTATTACCGGTTTCGGCCGCTGCCGCCCGGGATCAACGGCCACTGCCGTCGTAGTTATCGGGTGGCGTCCGAAGACATTTATTTTTTTCATAACACCACATGGTACGAGAACGACCAGCGGCACATGGTGCAAGAGATCACGCCGGCCTTAATTCGGCTGATCCGGGCAGCGCACCGCTGGCTAGTAGCAGATATTTTTCTGTTCAGCCTGCATCACACTGATCGAGCGCCCGACTACCTTCCTACCACGCGACAGATCGTCGACGCCATCGCCGCGCAGAAGCGGCCAGCCTGGTTCATCACCGACCCGATCAACACCAGTTACGGCAGCTGGGTGAGTCCGCCGCTGCAGTGGCTGCAGCAGGCGGGGGTGCAGGTCTGTGTCACAGATCTGAACAAAATGCGCGACAACAATCTTTTATATTCACCGCTTTGGCGGTTGTTTATAAGGCCGATTCCGAAATCGGTACCGCCGCGGATCAAAAATCCGCTGGAGCCGAACGCCACCATGACGCTCTGGAGCTTCCTCGACGGCATCAACGCCCGCGGTAACCACCGCAAGCTATTGATCGCCGATCATGAGGACAGCTACGTCACCTTCATCACCTCAGCCAACTTCGAGGACGCCAGCTGCTACTTCGGCAATACCGCGGTAGCGATCCGCAGTGCGGCGGTAGCGCGACACTTCCTCGAGGCGGAAAAAGCCATTGCCCGTGCTTCGGGCATGGATATTCCCGTTGAGATACCAGCAGAAGAGAGCAGCGGCGATGCTGAGGTCACACCCTTGATGGGTAGCGACATCAAGCGGGCCCTGATCGAAGACCTGGACCAGGCTACGCCGCAGGATTATCTATTTCTATTCGCCCAGTTCCTGTCCGAACGGGGAATGATAGAGGCCCTGGTTCGCGCCAGCCGGCGCGGCGTGCCTGGCGTCCTGGTGATCGACCAGAACAAGATCGACTTCGGCAACCCCAAAAGCGGTTTCCCCAATCAACTGACCGGTCCGGAGCTGGCCCGTCGCACCGGTTTCGAAGTCCGCTGGGCGGACATCCACCGGAAGGAATACCACAATCAGTTCATGCTGCTGCGGACGCCAAGCCGCTGCGTTTTGCACGTCGGCTCCGCCAATTACAATCGCCGCAGTCTATCCAATACGGTGCTGGAGGCAAACGTGCGTATCGACGCGCCCCTAGACGCCACCGTCAGCCAGCAGGCACTGGCCTATGCTGGCTGGATGGCAAGCGATCCGCGCAGCCTCCATTACCATGACGGCCGCCGACTGCGGTCGTTGGCAAAGTATCTACTCTACCGTTTTCTCGAGGCGACAGGCAGCGGCACGTTCTAGCAGCGCCACCTTGCCCGAACGAGGGAGAAGGGCAAGGTGGCGCTATTTTTTCGCCGGCTGCTGCACGATGTCGCGGGCCAGGACATCAGATGGTGGCATACCCAATATCTGCCGCACTTTTCCTTGGCGGTCTTTGTAGAAAATCATCGGCGTAGCTTGGGCGCCCAACTGAGACATCAATTGATTATTAGCCATGAGCTTCCGCTGAATTTCAGCGGGTATCTTTTCCAACGGCTGGATCCCGCCGGCAGCATGACTGCTCTCGTGTTGCGCCAGCGCCGCCGCCGGGTCGTCGGCCGCGAGAATGCGTGCCGCTTTCCCTGTGCTCGATGCGGCAAGGATGCCGACCAGAATATGCCGCACCTGCAGGTGCTTACCGATATGCGGCTGAGTCGCCCGCCAAAAGGCGTTGCAATACGGGCAGTTCGGGTCGGTAAAGACGTAGACGATCCGCTTTGCGTCGGCAGCCCCTTCCCGTACCCAGTGCGCCTTCTCGAGCAACGGCCAAGCGCTGTCGAAGTCGGGTGCCGGTAGATGGGTCTCCAGCTGCGCCTCGCTCAGATTTTTGCCCTGAGCGTCCAGCATCGTTCCGACGATGACCTGCTTGCTATCGGCAGTCAGGTACAAAGCCAGCGGCTGACCTTGACAACGGGCGGCGTAGCCGGTCAAGCCCCCCGGCGCCTTGAACTCCGCTTCCACCTGCACGCCTTGTTCGATCAGCGTCTGAACCGGGACCGGGTAGACGGCAGCCTGTGCCGCACCCGCGGTGAGCAGAAAGGCGGTAATG
>DASULL010000369.1:0-3304 GCA_036278215.1 Gammaproteobacteria bacterium
GACCTCGGTGAGCGCCTGCGCTACCAGCCGCTCGCGCTCGGCGGCGGTTTTCGCCAGACCGTGCAGGTCCAGGCCCTCGGCGACGATCTGCTCCACCGACATGCGCGGGCTCAAGCTGGCGAACGGGTCCTGGAACACCACCTGGATCTCGCGGCGCAACGGTCGCAGCTGCCGCGCCGACATGGCGCTGATCAGCCGGCCGTCGAAATAGACCGCGCCCTGGGGCTTGAGCAGGCGCAGCAGGGCCAGCCCCAAGGTGCTCTTGCCGGAACCGCTCTCGCCGACCACGCCCAGCGTCTCGCCCTGGCGTACTTCCAGCGAAATATCGTCGACCGCTTTGACGTAATCCACCGTCCGCCGCAGCAGGCCGCTCTTGATCGGAAACCAGACCCGCACATTCTCCGCCCGCAGCAGCTGCGGGGCGTCGGCCGGCGGTGCCGGCGGCCGGCCGGCCGGCTCGGAGGCCAGCAGCTCGCGCGTGTACGGGTGGGTCGGTACGGCGAAGATGCGCTCGGTGGTGTTCTGCTCGACGATCTCGCCGGCGCGCATCACGCAAACCCGATCCGCCATCTTGCGGACCACATTGAAATCGTGCGTGATCAGCAGCAGCGCCATACCGAAGCGCCGCTGCAAGTCTTTAATGAGATCGAGGATCTGCGCCTGGATGGTGACGTCCAGCGCCGTGGTCGGCTCATCGGCGATCAAGAGATCCGGCTCGTTCGCCAGCGCCATGGCAATCATGACGCGCTGGCGCTGGCCGCCAGACAGCTCGTGCGGCAGCGCGGCCAGGCGCTTCTCCGGCTCGGGCAAGCGTACTAGCCGCAGCAGCTCCAGCGTCCGCTCGCGCACCCGGGTGCGGTCCAACTGCTGGTGCAGCAGCAGCATCTCGCCAATCTGGCGCTCGACAGAATGCAGCGGGTTCAGCGAGGTCATCGGCTCCTGGAACACTACCCCGACCCGGCCGCCGCGCACCTTGCGCAGCACCGGTTCGGCCGCGCCGACCATTTCCGTCCCGGCCAGCCGGATGCTGCCATGCGGATGATGGGCGTGCGGATACGGCAGCAGCTGCAGCACAGACATCGCCGTCACCGACTTACCGGAACCGCTCTCTCCCACCAGCGCTAGCGTTTCGCCTTTGTCGAGCTTGAAACTCACGCCCTTGACCGCCTGCACCGCCCCGGCGCCACGGCCGAAGCTTACGTGCAGGTCTTCGACCTCCAGCAGCGCTGAGCTCATGTGCCCTCCTGCAAAGTTTTGCGCGGATCGAAGGCATCGCGCGCCGCCTCGCCGATGAAGATCAGCAGGCTCAGCATCACCGCCAGCACCACGAACGAGGTGATGCCCAGCCACGGGGCCTGCAGATTGTTCTTACCCTGCAGCAGCAGCTCGCCCAGCGACGGCGAGCCCGGCGGCAGGCCGAGGCCGAGGAAATCCAGCGCGGTCAGGGCGGTGATGCCACCAGTGAGGATGAACGGCAGAAAGGTCAGCGTCGCCACCATGGCGTTGGGCAACAGGTGGCGGACGATAATGGTACGGTCCGGTAAGCCCAGCGCGCGGGCAGCGCGGACGTAATCGAAGTTGCGGGCACGCAGGAACTCGGCCCGCACCACGGCCACCAGCGAGGTCCAGCTGAACAGCAGCATGATGGCCAGCAACCACCAGAAGTTCGGCTCCACTACGCTCGCCAGGATGATGAGCACGAACAGTACCGGCAGCCCCGACCAGATCTCCAGCGCCCGCTGACCCAGCAGGTCGATCCAGCCGCCGAAGTAGCCCTGCACCGCACCAACCGCCACCCCGATGATGGAACTGAACACCGTCAACGCCAAGCCGAACAGCACCGAGATCCGGAAACCGTAGATCAACCGGGCGAGCACGTCGCGGGCCTGGTCGTCGGTGCCGAGCAGGTTTTCCTTGCTGGGCGGGGCCGGCGCCGGCTGGTCGAGGTAGTAATTGATCGTGTTGTAGTGGTAGCGGATCGGCGGCCACAAGGCCCAGCCCTTGGCATCGATCAGCTGCTGGATGTAAGGATCCCGGTACTCCGCCTCGGTGGCGAAGTCGCCGCCGAAGGTCAGCTCCGGGTAAGCCTTGGCCACCGGGAAATAGAACTCGCCATCGAAATAGACCACCAGCGGGCGGTCGTTGGCGATCAGCTCGGCTCCCAGACTCAAGCCAAACAGCACCAGGAAGATCCAGAGGGACCACCAGCCGCGGCGATTGGCCTTGAACTGACGCCAGCGGCGCTGATTGAGTGGATTCAGATGCATCTCAGCCCTCCCGCCGCTCGAAGTCGATTCTCGGGTCGATGGCGACGTACATCAGATCGCCGATCAGGTTCAGCAGCAGGCCGATCAGGGTAAAAATGAACAAGGTGCCGAACACCACGGGATAGTCGCGATTGATCACCGCTTCGTAGCCGAGCAGTCCCAGGCCGTCGAGCGAGAAAATGATCTCGATCAGCAGCGCCCCGGTGAACAGCACGCCGATGAATGCCGCTGGGAAGCCGGCAATGACGATCAGCATGGCGTTACGGAAGACGTGGCCGTAGAGCACGCGGCGCTCGGCCAGCCCCTTGGCGCGGGCGGTCATGACGTATTGCTTGTTGATCTCTTCCAGAAACGAGTTCTTGGTGAGCATGGTGAGCCCGGCGAAACCGCCGATCACCATGGCCAGTACCGGCAGTGCGATGTGCCAGAAGTAATCGACGATCTTCATCGGCCAGCTCAACTGGCCCCAGCCCTCCGACACCAGTCCGCGCAACGGGAACCAGTCGAGGAAGGAGCCGCCGGCAAACAGCACCACCAGCAGGACCGCGAACAGAAAGCTCGGCACTGCGTTGCCGACAATCACTACGGCGCTGGACCAGAAATCGAACCGCGTACCGTCGCGCACGGCTTTCTTGATGCCGAGCGGGATGGATATCAGATACACCAGCAGCGTGGTCCACAGCCCCAGCGAGATCGACACCGGCAGCTTGTCGATGATCAGCTGCACCACGCTGCGGTTCTGGTAGAAGCTCTCGCCAAAATCCAGCCGCAGGTAATCCCCCAGCATCTTGAGAAAGCGTTCGTGCGCCGGCTTATCGAAGCCGTACTGGCGTTCGATGTCTTTGATCAGCTCCGGATGCAGCCCGCGCCCGCCACGATAGATACTGTCGCCGCTGGGAGCGGCGGTTTCCGGGCCGGCGCCGCTGACGCGGGCGGTGGCACCGACGTCGGTACCTTCCAGCTGCGCCAGCACCCGCTCGACCGGCCCGCCCGGGGCAAATTGCACGATCACGAAATTCAGCACCATGATGCCGAGC
>DASULL010000370.1:0-9404 GCA_036278215.1 Gammaproteobacteria bacterium
AGCCACACCGCCCCACTGGGTACGGTACCGCTGGCGAGGACGACCATCACCAGCATAAATCCGCCCATGGCGACGCCGATCAGCTGCACCGGCCGAAGGCCGAGCCGGGCGAGGCGCTCAACCAGCATTCCCATCAGCAGAAACCCGGCCGACAGTGCACAGGCGGCGATCAGCAGATGCGTCGCCACCTGGCCGCGATCGAATCTCATCACATCCCGCAGCCACGGCCCCGCCCACAAACCCAGCACGGCCTGCGACCCGCCGGCCGAAAGCGCAGCCAGCGGCGCCACCCGCCAGAAGACGGCGTCGCTGAATACCCGCCGCAGCCCGGCCAGTTGCTCCCGCAGGCCCTGCTGCGCCGGCGCGCCGGCATGGTCGGGCACGATGACAAAGATCAGCGCCGCTGCCACGGCCGTGGCCACGGCTAAACCAAGGAACAGGGTGCGCCAGTCGGTGACGGTCAGCAGCAGTTCCACCGGCGCCGTGGCGCTGATCGCGCCCAGTCCACCGAATGCCAGCAGCATGCCGTTGACGGTTGGCAGCCGCTGCGGCGGAAACCAGAGCGCAAAGGCCTTGAAGCTGGACATCAGGCAGGACGATACGCCGGCGCCGATCAGCGCACGGCCCAGCACCAGCCCCGACAGACCGTCAGCGTAGGCGAACAGCAGAGCTCCGAGCGCCGCCAGCAGCAACAGCAATGCCGCTACCCGTCGCGGTCCGAAGCGGTCCAGCGCCAGCCCGAGCGGTAATTGCAACAAAGCAAAGGTGAGGAAATAAACACTGGTGAGAAAGCCGAGATCGGCAGCGCCGATGCCCGTATCGGCCACCAGATCGGCGGCGATCACCGCGTTGATGCTGCGGTACAGATACGACAGGTAATAACCGCCGGCGAACGGCAGAAAAACACACAATACCAGACCAACAGGCAAAACCCGCATCTGGCCGGCGGCTGGTTTGATGGTCGCCCCAGGCAAAGGATGACTCACGGTTCTTAGTATCTGGAACAGAGAATGGAGCCGGGATCATAGCAGTTGACCGGACCACGGGCTCGCTCTTTCGTTGGGTTAGGCGCCTCCCGCGAAAACTGAGCAGAGCGGTACTGAGTGCCAACCGGCCAAAGCCAGCTCTTACAGTTGCCCGATCAGGCTCAGCCGATCCAGCTCCTGGCCGATCGACCGCTCCACCCTGCGCCCCATGGTGGCCTGTATTACCTCTTCGATCACTGGCAGCATGCCCGGCATCAGCACGCCATCCGGCGCCCATGTCATACGGTGACTGGCGCCGCCGAGTTCGACCGCAAGCCCGGCCGAGTCGCCGATCAGATAAACCGGCGCATCCTCATCCTCGGATTCCTGATAGGCCCGCACGAACTGACAACCCGCTTCGACCGCGCCACGGCCGCAGGCAGTGTAGGCATCGCTCGGCGGCGCGGCGACGATAACCGGGGTATCGGTGCTGGATAGGAGATCGTTCAGGGCGTCGATCCAGCCAAGAAAAGCTTGCTGTGACTCAGCCCCCAGATCCGCCTCTGACTCGACCTCAAGTATTGCGCCACTGTCGAAGCGATCAATTAGAAGCAACTCGGTGCGCGCCTCCTGCTGCCAGGGCTGCAGCGCAACCCACGTTTCATCGGTCGGATCGGGCGACACGATGACCAGCAGCGCCAACCGCACTTCCAGCGGCCGCAGCACCGGCGCACCGGCAGGCGCATCCGGCTGGCCCCACCAGTCCTCCCAAGCCGATGATAAATCCGCTGCTGGCGCAACCGCCGGTCCCCAGGCGGCTACCGCGCCGCCGAGAGCAAAATCGAGCAGGCCGGCCAGCGGCACCAATTGCGTCACCGTCTGCGGCGGGAAACTCATCGGGGCAACCAGCACAGCTTCATCGGCATGCACCAGCCCGTGCGCATACAACAGTTCACGCAGGCTCTGCCTGAGCACGCCGGGCAGCATCGGTGTCCAATACCCGCGCTCCCAAATCAGCGGTACGAACAGTGCTCGTATATCCTGCGTTCCTCCGCTGCCCGAGCCATTCTTGCCGGCCGACACCAGCCGGCCGCCGGCTTCGAAAGAAAACGCCCAATACATGCTCTCCCGTATCGCCGCCGAGGCTTCGTGCAGCAGCCGCTCGGTGACCTTATCGACCAGCCCGGGCGTATCAATCAGTTCCCGCAGCCAAGGTCTCAGCTGCGTCTGCAATCGCGGCGCAATCATCGCCTGCGTATAGCCGACGGTTGGAACCACCCGTCGACGGAATTCTTTCTCGGCTCGCAACCGCTGCCGACGAAACCCCAGCTCGGCGTACAGGCTGTTCAACAGCGGCGACAAGGCCTGCAAGGCAGGCAGAAGATAAGGCAAGGCTCTATGTCGCATAGGAAATATCTTGACCCACGGCAACGCTGCTGGACGGTGCCAAGCCGGCCCGAGAACCGGAGCGGGCATGGGCGCCAGCGAAAAAGCCGCCGGCATAGCTCCCCATCGAGATCAGGCCGCGAGCTAATGACTTCGCCATACCGGCAGCCGTATAGTCGGATCGCCGTGCCACTCCAGGCGCCGCCATTCAACCCGCTAGCCGTCAAAAACCATGAAGCCGATTTCCAAGCAGCCGCCGCGTCCCTGTCCCTGCGGTTCGAAGCGTACCCTGCAAGCCTGTTGCGGTCCCCTGCTGGCAGGCAGCCCGGCGACCACCGCTGAAGCGCTGATGCGCTCCCGCTACACCGCGAACGTACTCAAGCACCACGAACACCTCCTGCGAACCTGGCATCCCTCTACCCGTCCGACCGAACTCGATCTGCCCGGCAACCTGCGCTGGACCCGACTGGACATCCGGGCGGTCCACGCCGGCGGTAATGCCGGCCACAATGGCATAGTGGAGTTCATCGCCCACTTTCGCGAGCTTGGCCGTGCCGACGTACTGCACGAAACCAGCCGCTTCGTGCGCGACAACGGCCTCTGGCTCTACCTGGACGGCGACATCCATCCGCCTGCTGACACCACGCTTGCCAAGTAATAAAAACCCGAATACGGCCAAACTAATGCTGCTGACCATCCTCAATATCGTCTTCCCGGTGTTTGCGGTAATCGGCGTCGGCACCGTCTGGGGCAAGCTACACCGCCCGGATCTGGCACTGGTCAACCGTCTCAACATGGAGATCTTCGTACCGGCGTTGGTGTTCGCGGTGCTGGCCGGTAAGGACTTCCAGATCGCCGCCTACCAGCAGTTGGCCTTGGGGGCGGTCGCCGTGGTGGTCGGTTCAGGCCTGATCAGCTGGCCGCTGGCGAAGCTGCTCAAGGTCGATCCGAAGACTTTCGTGCCACCGATGATGTTCAACAACACTGGCAACATGGGCATCCCCCTGCTGCTGCTGGCGTTCGGCCAGGCAGCGCTGCCAGCAGCGGTGCTGGTGTTCGTAATCGAGATGCTGCTGCACTTTACCCTCGGGCTGTACATTCTCGACCATCGCACCCGCATGATCGGCCTGTTGAAGATACCGATCGTCCAGGCGGCCTTTGCCGGCCTGTTGTTCAGCTTCACCGGCTGGAGTCTGCCGCAGGCGGTGGCCGTCCCGATTGAAATGCTCGGCCAGATATCCATCCCGCTGATGCTGTTCGCGCTCGGCGTGCGCTTGCTGGACGTTGATCTGAGCGACCTGAAGCTGGGAATCGTCGGCGCCATCGTCTGCCCCGTCGCCGGCATGGCGGTAGCCTTCGCTGTCAGCCCCTGGCTGACGCTGACCAACGATCAATGGGGCATTCTGCTGGTATTCGCCGCCCTACCACCGGCGGTACTCAACTTCATGGTGGCCGAGCAGTACCGGCAGGAACCGCGGCAGGTAGCCTCGATTGTGTTGATCGGCAATCTCGGCAGTCTGGTCTTCATCCCGCTGGCGTTGTGGTGGGCGCTGCGCTAACGCTTGCCTTCGTTCGCGGGAAATCTCGCCCTTCGCATATAAGGAAGTGCTTCTATTCATCCGGGTATAGTTCACGGTCGGATCGGTCGGCAATCACTAAACTTACCCCTGGTGGCAAAAACACGAATGAAAAGGACTACCACATGGCCAGACTGGTACAACTTCTCGACGGAGTTGCAGCAAACAGGTTCGCACTGGATAAGAACATCCTCAGCATCGGCCGCGGACCGGGCAATGACATCGAGATCGACGATCTCTCGGTCAGCGTGGAACACGCCGTCATAGAGCGGGTCGGTGACGCCGAAACGGCTGAATTCCATATCCGTGATCTGGAAAGCACCAACGGCACCTTCGTTAACGAAGAACCGGTGACAAACCGCCGACTGCACAGCCGCGATGTCATCAGAATCGGCTGGAGTCATTTCGAATTCATCGACGAACAAGCGGCGCTGCAACAAACGGCAAGAATCCGCAAAACCTGGCTTCCCGGCATTTTCATCACTAAGAAATAACGCTCACCGGCAATCCCATCGTGCACTCTGCAATCCGCGCTCTAGCGGTGTTCTTTACCGGCGGCAGTGGTCTGCTGTTTGCGCTGGCGCTCGCGCTACTGCTGGCACCCGAACGTATACCGGGGCTTGCTCGGGTCGACGCCCTGCTCTTCCCGCTGTCCCTGCAGTTGCTGCCGCCAGCGGCATCCGGGGACGCCGTCGGCATCGTCCGCCTGCCCAGCGCGCCAGCGAGCGAAGCTCCACTGCGGCTCGAGGCGCTGGACGAGCTGGCGCAGGTCCTGCCCAAGGTAGGCAGTTCGGTCGTCTGGCTGCCAGACGAAGCTTTACGGGCGGCGACCACCTGGTCGGCTGACGGTCGAGCCCTGGAGCAGGCTCTGGTCAACGCCAACGCCATCCACAGGCCAACACCCCTTCACGAGATCGCACCCGATCATGCCTGGCGGGCGGCGTTCCTCGGTTGGCTTGGCATCAGGCCGCCAGCCACGGCCCTGCTCGACGATGGCAACGCAACGAAGGTCCCGCTCGTCTTCAGCACGGCATCCGGCAGTGCAGCCTCTTCCCTGTTGGGTTTGTATGCGCCAACCGATCTCAGCTGGTCGACAACGCGGGGGCTGCGGCTGACAGACAACCGCCAGCTTACTGGTCCAGACGGCTATTTTTACCCCCACGGTAGCGGGCAAGCGCATGAGCCACGTGAAATCCCGCTCGACCGGCTGGCAGCCAACCCACTACCGTCGCTGCTCGTTATCGGCGCCGCCGGCGACCCAGCAGTGGACACCGCTGCCGGCGCTCTCAATGCCCTTGTGCTCTCCACCTACAGCTATAGCCCTTGGTGGAGCGCGCCACTAGACAAGCTGCTGGTTCTGCTGCTGCTGGCACACTACCTTCTGATCCTGCCGCGGGCATCGGTTACTACTGGCTTCCTGCTGACGCTGCTCATAGCCGGCGCCCTGCTCGCCGTACAGTTCGGCCTGCAACTCGGCCGCCTGCAGTGGCTTGCGCTCGGCGGTGCCCAGGGCATGCTGCTGGCCGGTTACCCGCTGGCAGCACTGGCTGCTTACGCCGCCAAGGATCGCCGCCGCCTGCAGCAAGAAGCCGATCAGGCGCGGCTGACCCTGGCCCGCCAGCAAATCCGGCAAGGTGAACTGGAGCAAGCGCGTGGCCATCTGTTGGTTACCGGCTCCGGCCGGGAACGGCTGGAGCTGCTGTACGACCTCGCCATCGCCTACGAGCGCCGCCGCCAGTACCGCCAGGCGCGTGAGGTTTTTGCCGCTTGCCTGCGGCAGGACAAGCGCTTCCGCGACGTCAAGGAGCGCCTCGCCGTACTTACCCAGGTTGCCGCGCCGTCGGGACCGGCTGCGGGCGCACTGACCAGTGCCAGCACGCTGGTGATGCCGCACGCGGTGGAAAAACCGGTACTCGGCCGCTATCGGCTGGAGCGGGAACTCGGCCGCGGCGCCATGGGGGTGGTCTACCTCGGCACAGACCCCAAGATCAGCCGCAACGTCGCGATCAAGACGCTGGACATGGCGCAGCTGCCGCAGGATGAGGCACAGGAATTCAAGGAGCGCTTCTTCCGCGAAGCGGAGGCGGCTGGCCGGCTCAATCACCCGGCCATCGTTACCATCTATGACGTCGGCGAGGAAGGCGAGCTGGCCTTCATCGCCATGGACTACGCCAGCGGTCAGCCCCTGAGCCACTACACCGAGCGCGATCGGCTGCTGCCGGTCGCCAGCGTCTACGCGCTGCTAGCCGAGGTCGCCGAGGCACTCGACTATGCACACAGCAAGGGCGTAGTCCATCGCGACATCAAGCCGGCCAACCTGATCTACGACATCGACACCGATTCGGTAAAAATTACCGACTTCGGCATCGCCCGCATCGGCGACACCCGCCGCACCAGCACCGGCACCGTACTCGGCAGCCCGTCGTATATGGCTCCCGAGCAGTTCGCCGGCGGCACGGTACAAGGCACGGCCGACATCTTCAGCCTGGGCGTGACCTTCTATCAGCTGCTGACGGGCCGTCTGCCCTTCAGCGCTGACAACGTCGCGCAACTGGCCTATCAGATCAGCCAGGGCCGGCATCCGGACGTGCGGCGGATACGGCCGGACCTGCCGGGAAGCGCCAGCCGCATCGTCAACAAAGCGCTCGCCAAGAAACCGGCAGACCGCTACCAAAGCGGCCGGGAAATGGCCGAGGCATTGCGCCGCAGCGCGCCAAAACGCAAGGCAGGATAAGTATGGATTACGTTATCCACGGTGCGAGCGATCGCGGCCGACACCGGGCAGTCAATGAAGACAGCATCGCCTACCGTCGGTTGCCGGGCGGCGTAATCGCCGTGGTTGCCGACGGCGTCGGCGGTCAACCCGGCGGCGCCTTTGCCAGTCGCTTGGCCACAGAGCACATCCTGCAGGCTGCGCAGCAGGAGCCGCCGGCGGATCCGGTCGAACAGCTCGACCGGTTGGCTTCGCGGGCAAATGCGGCCCTGCGCCAGGCCCAGGCTACTCACCAAGGCTATGAGGAAATGGCAACCACCGTGGTAGCCTTGCTGGCCCGCGGTCGCCGGGCAGCGGTTCTGCACGCTGGCGATTCCCGCTGTTATCGCTGGCGCCACGGCAACCTGACCCTGCTTACCCGCGACCACACCGTCGCCGAACAAATGGTCGACGACGGCACGATCACACCGGCGGACGTCGGCCGCACTCCCTACCAGCACATCCTCACTCGCGGCTTCGGCCTGAGCGACGCGTTCGACCATACCCTGATCGAGCTGAGCCTGGAGCCCGGCGACGTCTATCTGCTGTGCTCGGACGGTCTGAGCAAGCCGCTGAGCGATGCCGAAATCGCGGCTGTACTCAGCCAGACGGCAGACGCCAAAGCCACCGAGGCTCTGATCGCCGCTGCCAATGAAGTCGGCGGCCCAGACAACATTTCCGTCATCCTGATCCGTTGCGTAGAGACACAAGCATGAGCAAAACCAAACAGCCGGCGGCAACTCTGGTCCTGCTGGTCGACGGTGTCGTTGCCAAGGAATTTCTCCTCGACAAAGCCGAACTGACGATAGGCCGCCGTGCCGGCAACGATATCCGCGTCGACGACGTCGCGGTCAGCGGCCAGCATGCCCGCATCCTGGTTGCCGCCAACCGCTACCTTGACGGCGCTGTCGATGTCTTTATCGAGGACCTGAACAGCACCAACGGTACCCGGGTCAATGGCGAAACCATCCAGCGCTGCCGCCTGAATCACGGCGACCTGATCCAGATCGGCTGGAACAATTTCAAACTGCTCGATGAGCGCCAGAGCACGCATGAGCAAACGGCTTATATCATTCGAGAGTAGGCCCTAGAACTCCCCGCTCACGAATCTTGCTGTTACAGGGGCGGCGCAGAGATAGTCTGCTCTTCGTCGCCCTGCAGCCAGTCCATACATCCCACATCTGTTGCAATAAAGCCGCGGCCGGACGGTTGGCCCGGCTGTGGACTCGGATCGCTACGGGCACAACGCTGGCTCAGCCGGCAGCGCTCCGTCTTCCTTTGTGCCCTTCGCGTCTTTATGGTTAATTCTCTGCTTGCTCCCCACGCCGCCGTGGTGTGGCCCATTTCCCAAAGTCCACAGATGGAGCAGATCTTTTCGTGAGTCTTCCAGCTGACACTGCCCCGTCTGCCGCGCTACGCACCCTGCTGCCTTTCGTCAGGCCGCACAAACGGCTGCTGCTGCTTGCCGTAGTCGCGCTCATCGTCGCCGCAGCCGCCACGCTGGCACTGCCGGTAGCATTCCGGCTGGTGATCGATTCGGGTTTTTCGGCAACCACGGCAGCTACCATCGATCGCTATTTTCTTGGCTTGTTCGGCGTAGCCGCTGTCCTCGCCGGCGCTACCGCCCTGCGCTTCTACAGCGTTACCGTGTTCGGTGAGCGGGTGGTCGCCGATATCCGCCAAGCGGTCTACCGCCACCTGCTCAGCCTCGACCTCGGCTTCTACGAAACCGCCCGCACCGGCGAACTGCTGTCACGGCTTACCACCGATACTGAATTGGTCCAGACAGTACTCGGCTCCAGTGCCTCGGTAGCATTGCGCAGCGCCCTGATGCTGGCCGGCGCCAGCCTGCTGCTGACCGCGACCAGCCCACGACTGGCAGCGATGATCGCTATCGTCATTCCGTTTGTAGTCCTGCCGATCATCCTCTTCGGCCGCCGCGTTCGTAGCCTCTCCCGGCGCAGCCAGGATCGCATTGCCGATACCAATGCCCTTGCCGGCGAAGCCCTTAGCGCCTTGCGCACAGTGCAAGCACACGGTCGCGAGCCTTACGAACAGTCCCGCTTCCGCGCCGCTACTCTGGCCGCGCTCGCCGCCGCGGTGCGTCGCACCCAGGCGCGCGCCCTGCTCACCGCCATCGTCATCCTGCTGGTGTTCGGCGCCATCGCCCTGGTGCTCTGGTTGGGCGCGCGTGCCGTTATCGCCGGCAGCATGAGCACCGGCGAACTCGGTCAATTTGTTCTGTATGCCGTCATTGCCGCCGGCTCGGTGGCTTCGCTGAGCGAGGTCTGGGGTGACGTACAGCGCGCCGCCGGGGCCGCCGAGCGCCTCGGCGAGTTGCTCGCCACCCGCAGTCGGATTGCTGATCCCAGCGATCCGGTCGTGCCCACGCCCGGCCCCGGCCGGATCGACTTTGACATGATCGACTTCAGCTATCCTTCACAACCGGACACCAAGGCGCTGGCGGGCTTCGACCTGCATATCCGCCCCGGCGAAACCGTCGCTCTGGTCGGCCCGTCCGGCGCCGGCAAAAGCACCGTGCTGCAGCTGCTGCTGCGCTTTTACGACCCCCAAGCCGGCGCTGTTCGCCTCGATGGCACCGATCTGCGCCGGCTGCCGCTGGCTGCACTGCGCGAGCGCATCGCCCTGGTCCCGCAGAATCCGGTTATCTTCGGCACCAGCGCCCGCGACAACATCCGCTACGGCCGGCTCGACGCCACCGAC
>DASULL010000371.1:0-3791 GCA_036278215.1 Gammaproteobacteria bacterium
CTGTGCGCTGTGTCACAGAGTTTAGCTGTTGTTTGTAAGTCATTGTTGGCAAAGAAAGAATTGAAGATCTCCGCGCTTGACAAGATTCCAGAGCCCTCCCTATAGTGTGCCCAAGTGGGACAAAGTGGAAAAAAATGGAATCCCGGTTGGTCATGACGGGGCCCAAGCGGGGGTGAGGTGTTTCGGGGGGTCAGCCATCTAAATCTCGACGAGAAAGGGCGAATGTCGTTCCCGAGCCGCTATCGGGACCGGCTACAGGACGCCTGTGGCGGCGAGCTTGTCGTGACCGTAGATCCCGAGCACTGTCTGCTCGTCTACCCGTTACCAGATTGGGAAGTCATTCAGCAGAAGCTGCAGCGGCTGCCCAGTTTTAACCCAGAAACCCGTAATCTGCAGCGCCTTTTGATTGGCTATGCCACCGATGTGCTCATGGATGGCAGCGGACGTGTCCTGCTACCGCCGCCGCTGCGCGAGTTTGCGTATTTGGATCGCAAAGTCGTGCTGGCCGGCCAAGGCAACAAGTTCGAGCTCTGGGACGAAGAACGTTGGAACAAGAACTCCGAAGTCTGGCTGGCCGAGGCGCCGAAAAATCTAGCGTCCGTTGCCGAATTAGCGGATCTATCGCTGTGATGGGTGACCCGGGCGAGCGCGGCGTCCATCGGCCGGTCCTGCAGCGGGAGGCTGTGGCTGCGCTGGCGGTCAAAGCCGATGGCTTCTATGTGGACGGCACTTTTGGCCGTGGTGGCCATGCAGCTCTGATTCTCGAGCAGCTCGGTCCGCAGGGCCGGTTGTGGCTGATCGACAAGGATCCTGTAGCAGTCACCGAGGCGCAGGCGCGTTTCGGCGCCGACAGCCGCTGCCTGATCCATCACGGCTCGTTTACTGAACTGCGTGTCCTTGCCGAGCGCCATGGAGTTATCGGCCAGATCGACGGCCTGCTACTGGATCTCGGCGTGTCGTCGCCGCAGCTGGATGAGGCCGCGCGAGGGTTCAGCTTTCTGCGGGACGGCCCGCTCGACATGCGCATGGACTCATCCCGCGGCCTGACCGCGGCGCAATGGCTGGCCTCGGCGGAAGCGGATGAGATTGCACGCGTTTTGCGGGTCTACGGTGAAGAGCGCTTTGCTTGGCGGATCGCGCAGGCGATCGTCGCCCGTCGGGAGCAGGGGGGGCCGCTGACCACCACCGGAGAGTTGGCGGAGCTGATTGCAGCGGCGGCACCGACCCGGGAGCGGCACAAGCACCCAGCAACGCGCAGTTTTCAAGCGATCCGGATCTTCCTCAACAGCGAACTGGAAGACCTGTCTCGGATTCTTGCTGACGCTTGTGATTTGCTTGCGCCCGGCGGCCGGTTGGCGGTGATCAGCTTCCACTCCTTGGAAGATCGGATAGTCAAGCGCTTCATGCGCGACCATTCCGGTACCAGCCACGTGCCGCCGGAACTGCCGGTAATTCCGGAGGAACTCCGGCCCAAGCTGAAGCTGGTCGGCAAGGCGATCCAGCCGGGCGCGGCCG
Organism: Gammaproteobacteria bacterium; assembly: GCA_036278215.1. Lineage (GTDB taxonomy): Bacteria > Pseudomonadota > Gammaproteobacteria > Nitrococcales > AK92 > JAAYIK01. The sequence goes on from DASULL010000371.1 coordinate 1,516, forward strand.
AGATCGCTGCCAACCCGCGTGCCCGCAGCGCGGTGCTGCGCGTTGCGGAACGGCTGCCGTGAAACGAGTTTTGCTGATGTCGTCGTTGTCGATGGCTGTGCTGGTGTCGGCGATTAGTGTCGTCTACGTCAAGCATCAGTCGCGGCGGTTGTTTGCCGAATCGCAGGAGTTGTTGCGCGAGGCTGATCGGCTGAATGTCGAGTGGAACATGCTGCAACTTGAGCAGGCGGCTTGGTCGGCGCACGGGCGGATCGAGCGGCTTGCCCGGGATCGCTTGAAAATGCATATGCCGCGGCGTACGGACGCCGTGGTTCTTAAATAATGAGATAAAAGCGCGATGCTACGCGACGCCCAATACGAAAAACCGAGCACTGCGGCGCTGTGGCGGCCGGCCATGCTGCTGCTCGTGTTCGCCGTGCTCGGCTGCGTCTTGCTGTGGCGGGCGGTGGATCTGCAGGTACTCGACAAACAGTTCCTGCAGGGCCAGGGCGATGCGCGCCACCTGCGTGTGGTCGAGATTCCGGCGCATCGCGGGGTGATTGCAGATCGGAACGGTGAGCCGCTGGCGATCAGTTCGCCGGTGAGCTCGGTCTGGGTCAACCCGAAGGAATTCATTGCTGGGGCTGCCGATACAGCCCGGCTCGCCCGCCTGCTCGACCTGGAGCCACGCTTGCTGGAGCGGCGTATCGGTGAACGGGCCGATCGCGAGTTTCTCTACATCAAGCGACATGTCGAGCCCGATCTGGGCGAGCAGGTAATGGCCCTGAGTCTGCCGGGCGTTGCGCTGCAGCACGAATATCGCCGCTTCTATCCCGCCGGCGAGGTGACGGCGCATGTGGTCGGTTTTACCGATATCGACGACCGTGGCCAGGAGGGTGTGGAGCTCGCCTATAACGACTGGCTGCAGGGTGACCCCGGGGCGAAGCGAGTGGTCAGGGATAGATACGGCCGTATCGTCGACGACGTCGAAAGCCTGCGCGAGCCCAGCCCGGGCAAGCCGCTGCGGCTGAGCATCGACCGCCGGCTGCAGTATCTGGCATACCGGGAGTTGAAAGCGGCGGCGGCAGAGCAGCGGGTACGCGCGGCTTCACTGGTGTTGCTGGATGTGACCACTGGCGAAGTGCTGGCGATGGTCAATCAGCCGGGCTACAACCCCAACAACCGCGCCGAGATCAACGGTCAGGTGGCGCGCAACCGAGCAGTGACCGACGCTTACGAGCCTGGCTCTACCATTAAGGTGTTTTCGGTGGCGGCGGCGTTGGAGTCCGGGCGTTTCCGGCCCGACAGCGTCATCGATACTGGCCGTGGCTATATGCAGGTCGGGTCGTACACGATTCATGACTCACGCGCGTACGGCAAGATCGACGTCAGCACGCTGATTCAGAAATCCAGCAATATCGGTATCGCCAAGATCGCCCTGGAGCTGGCGCCAGAAACCATCTGGAACCTGTATGCGCGGCTGGGCTTTGGTATGCCGGTCGGCACCGGCTTTCCGGGGGAGGCCGTCGGCCTGATGCCGTCGCGGCCGCCGCAACGGCCTGCCGAGCGGGCCGCGCTCGCCTACGGCTACGGCTTGTCGGTAACGCCGCTGCAACTCGCCAGCGCCTACGCCACCATTGCCGCCGACGGCGTTCGGCGGCCGGTGTCGTTTCTGGCGCTCGAGCGGGCGATGGCGGAAGAGCAGGTGATTTCGCCGGTCGCGGCGCGGCAGGTCCGCGCGATGATGGAAACCGTAGTGGCGGATGGCGGAACCGCGCCGCAGGCGCGAGTGCCCGGCTATCGGGTCGCCGGCAAGACCGGTACTGCGCGCAAAGCCGCTGCTGGCGGCTACGCCGAAAAAGCCTATCTGTCTTATTTCGCCGGCTTTGCCCCTGCCAGCAAGCCGCGCCTGGCGATGGTGGTGGTGCTGGATGAGCCCAGTGCCCAGTACTACTACGGCGGACGGGTGGCGGCGCCGGTGTTCAGCCGGGTCATGGGCGGCGCGCTGCGGCTGCTGAATGTGCCGCCGGACGATCTGCCGGGGCTGGGGAGCTATGTGGCCAGTGTGGGGGCGCTGCGATGACGCCTGCCCTGGCAAGCGTATCCGGCCGGTCGCTGACCGAGCTGCTGCTCGGTGTGGCCCCGTTCACGCCGGCAGAAGAGCGGCTGGTCGGCCACTTCACTCTCGATAGCCGCCAAGTGGCGCCCGGCACCCTGTTCGCGGCCACCAGCGGCGCACAGCGGCACGGCCTGGAGTTCGTCGAAGAGGTCCTCCAGCAGGGCGCTGTCGCCATCCT
>DASULL010000372.1:0-5921 GCA_036278215.1 Gammaproteobacteria bacterium
ACCGGCGAATTCGACAGCGCGGATCTGTAGTACCTTGGAGCCGAGGCTTGCCATTTCCAGCATCTCTTCGAAGGTGATGCGGTTGAGGCGGCGAGCTTTTGGCACGACCCGCGGGTCGGTGGTGTAGACGCCGTCGACGTCGGTGAAGATCTGGCACTCGTCGGCCTTGAGGGCCGCAGCCAACGCAACGGCGGTGGTGTCGGAACCGCCCCGGCCGAGCGTCGTGATATTGCCTTCGGCATCGATGCCCTGAAAGCCGGCCACTACCACCACCCGGCCTTTATTCAGATCGCTGCGGATCAGCTCGGCATCGATATCCTGGATCCGAGCCTTGCTGTAGGCGTTATCGGTCAGGATGCGGACCTGGAAGCCGGTATAAGAGCGTGCCGGACAGCCGCGCTTCTCCAGCGCCATCGCCAGCAGAGCAATGGATACCTGCTCGCCGGTGGAAAGCAGCACGTCCATCTCGCGCGCCGGCGGCCTTGGGTTGAGGCTTTTAGCCAGGGCGATCAGCCGGTTGGTTTCACCGCTCATGGCAGAGACAACCACGACCACATCATGCCCCGCCTGCCGCGACGCCATTACCTTCTCAGCAACCTGCTCGATACGCTCTGCCGAGCCCATCGAGGTGCCACCGTACTTCTGAACGATTAGTGACATAAAGTTATTCCGCCCTCAGCCGAGGCGCGTATTAAACACAAAAACGCACGATTAGAAAATGAGCCGGTTCATGCCGACACGGAGCGCCCCAGCCGCTGCTCCACCCACGGGGCAACCTGCCCCAGCGCCACATCGAGGGCTGCCGGGTTATTGCCACCAGCCTGAGCGAAGTCAGCCCGGCCACCGCCGCGGCCGCCGACTTGGGCAGCAATCACATTAATCAGCTCGCCGGCGGCGATACGGTCGGTGTAGTCCTTGGTAACCCCCACCACCAGGCTGACCTTGTCGTCATCAACCGCGGCCAGCACGATCACCGCACTGCCGAGCTTGTTCTTCAGCTGGTCCACCATCTCGCGCAGGGTTTTGGCTTGCCCGGCCTCGAGACGAGCCACCAGCAGCTTCAGGCCATTCAGATCGACCGCCTGCGCCGCCAGATCGGAGCCCGCAGCGGAAGCGAGCTTGTGCTGCAGCCGCTCGAGCTCTTTTTCCAGTTGGCGGCTGCGGTCGAGCACCTGATTGAGCTTGAGCTCGATGTTGTCGGGGCTGACTTTGAGCAGCCTGGACAGGCGCTCCAACCGGAGCGACTCTTCGGCAATGCGGCTGAGGGCGCCGGCACCGGTTACCGCCTCGATACGGCGCACCCCGGCCGCCACGCCGCTCTCGGAGAGGATTTTGAAGAAGCCGATGTCGCCGGTGCGACGCACATGGGTACCGCCGCAAAGCTCGGTGGAAAACTCGCCGAGTCTGAGCACGCGGACCTTATCGCCGTATTTCTCGCCAAACAGCGCCATGGCGCCACTGCTGATGGCGTCGTCGTAGCTCATCAAGTCGACCTGTGCCGGCGCGTTGTAGCGAATCTGCTCGTTGACCAGCCACTCCACTTCGGCGATCTGCTCCGGGCTCATCGGCTCGAAGTGGGAAAAGTCGAAGCGCAGGCGATCCGGCGCGACCAGCGAGCCCTTCTGGGTGACGTGCTCCCCCAGGACCTTGCGCAGCACCGCGTGCAGCAGGTGGGTGGCGGAATGATTCAGCACGGTGGCCTGCCGGGTGGCAGCATCGACCTCCGCCTTGACGGTCTGGCCCGCCGCGATCTGGCCGCTGTTGACGACGCCGAGGTGGCCGTGGGCGTCGCCGTACTTGACGGTATCCTCGACCTGGAACACCAGCCCCTCGGCCAGCAGCAACCCGCGGTCGCCGACCTGGCCGCCGGATTCGGCATAGAAGGGCGTGCGATCCAGCACCACCATGCCGCGCTCGCCAGCAGCTAACATGTTGACGCTGCGGCCTTCGCGATAAAGGCCGATTACCTTGCCTTCGTCTGCCAGCTGCTCGTAACCGGTAAACTCCGAGCGGCCAGCTATTTCGCCGGCAGCGATGTATTCGCTCTTGAATTGGCTGGCGCTGCGGGCCCGCTCGCGCTGAGCCTCCATTTCGCGCTCGAAACCCGCCATATCGAGGCTGAGGCCGCGCTCGCGGGCAATGTCGTTGGTGAGATCGACCGGAAAGCCGTAGGTGTCATACAGCCGGAACACCACCTCGCCGGGAATCACCTCGCCCTTGAGATCACGCAGATCTTCTTCCAGTAGTTTGATGCCGTGCTCCAGCGTCTCGCGGAAGCGCTCTTCCTCCTGCTTGAGCACCCGCTCGACCTGCTGCTGCGCCCGCCCCAGTTCGGGGTAGGCCTCGCCCATCACCTCGACCAGCACCGGCGTCAGCCTGTAGAAGAACGGCTCCTCGATACCCAAGGAATAGCCATGGCGTACAGCGCGGCGAATGATCCGGCGCAGCACGTAGCCACGCCCCTCGTTGGACGGCATCACGCCATCGACGATCAGGAAGGCGCAGGCGCGGATATGGTCGGCGATGACCTTCAGCGAGCTGTGGCTGAGATCTTGCAGACCAGCCAGCTTGCCAGCAGCGGCGATCAGCGGCACGAACAGATCGGTTTCGAAGTTGCTGTGCACACCCTGCACCACGGCGCAAAGCCGCTCCAGCCCCATACCGGTATCGACGCAGGGTTTGGGCAGCGGCGTCAGCGTGCCGTCCGGTGCCCGGTCATACTGCATGAACACCAAGTTCCAGATCTCAATGTAGCGATCGCCGTCTGCCTCCGGAGTACCGGGCGGGCCACCCCAGACCTCGGGGCCATGGTCGTAGAAAATCTCGGTGCACGGGCCACAGGGACCGGTGTCACCCATCGCCCAGAAGTTGTCCTCGGCACCGATACGAGAGAAACGGTTCGGATCGACGCCGACCTCCTGCAACCAGATCTCGGCAGCCTCATCGTCCTCTTCGTAAACCGTCACCCACAGCTTCTCGGGCGGCAGCCCCACCGTTTGCGTGAGGAACTCCCAGGCGTAATGGATGGCGTCGCGCTTGAAATAGTCGCCGAAACTGAAGTTACCCAGCATCTCGAAGAAGGTGTGATGACGGGCCGTGTAACCGACATTCTCGAGATCATTGTGCTTGCCGCCGGCACGCACGCAGCGCTGTGAGCTGGTGGCGCGGCTGTAGGGCCGCTGCTCGCGCCCGAGAAAGACGTCCTTGAACTGGACCATGCCGGCGTTGGTGAAGAGCAGCGTCGGATCATTGGCCGGCACCAGCGAGCTGCTGGCCACCACCGCATGGTTCTTGTCGCGGAAGAACTCCAAGAAGGCCTTACGAATATCTGCGCTGCTGGTCATCAAAACATGTACTCTTGGATCACTGGGTTGAGCGATCAGCTTTGGTCATCGAGAACCCGTCGGATCTGGTCCGACGTAAATCCCCGGTTCAACAGAAAACGATAATGTTTACCACGCTCGGCCAGATCGCGTGGCGGCTGGCCGCCGAACCGCTTGCGATACTGTTTAAGTGCGCGAGCTTGCCAGTCTTCTTCGGAAGATCGCAAGTGGCTTTCGGCAACAGTGGGATCGACCCCGCGCTGCTGCAACTCGACTCGTATCCGCTGCGGACCGAACCCCTTATTGCGGCGCGCCCGAACGAACTCCTCGGCAAACCGCTCGTCGCTAAGCAAATTGTCGGCGGCAAGAGCCCGCATCACCTCGTTGATCAAGCGCTCATCGTATGCACGGAGCAGCAGCTTACGCCGCAACTCCTGAGCCGAATGCTCGCGCCGCGCCAACAGCCGCAGCGCCGCCTCACGCACCTCTGCCAGTTGCTCAGCCTCCATTGCCTGGGCTTCCGACCTCCGGCGGCATCTAATCCTGGGCCGGCGACAATAACCGCCGATACCCGCGTGGACCATATGCACCAACAGCGATTCCACCGCCTAAGTGCATTTATCTATAGGGTTCAAAACGCAGCGCAGTCTATCACGCCGCCGACCGCCGCACACCCAATTAAAGCAAGGCTCCGAGCCGCTCCGCGCCTTGAGTCTGTTCAGCTGAACCAACGCATGTTACGTTTACGTAAAGGACAACATTTCAGCCCGCCCATTTAACCGCTTTCGGAGGAGCACGCATGCGGCAATTTCCATCCCTGAATTTCAGCCTTGGCGAAGACCTCGACATGCTGCGAGACACCGTCGCCGCCTTCGCTGCCAAGGAAATCGCACCACGAGCCGCGGAAATCGACGCCAGCAACCAATTCCCCGCCGATCTTTGGCGCAAGCTGGGCGATCTCGGCCTGCTCGGGATCACCGTCGAACCGGAGTACGGCGGCAGCGGCATGGGCTATCTCGCTCATATTGTGGCGATGGAAGAAATCTCGAGAGCTTCGGCGTCGGTCGGGCTGTCCTATGGCGCTCACTCGAATCTCTGCGTCAACCAGATCCGCCTGAACGGCACCGAGGAACAGAAGCGGAAGTATCTGCCAAAGCTGATCTCCGGCGAACACGTGGGCGCTCTGGCCATGTCCGAGCCCGGCGCTGGCTCCGACGTGGTGTCGATGAAGCTGCGGGCCGTGCAGCAGGGCGATCACTATGTTCTCAACGGCAACAAAATGTGGATCACCAACGGTCCGGATGCAGACACCCTGGTCGTCTACGCCAAAACCGACCCAGATGCCGGCAGCCGCGGCATCACCGCCTTCCTCATCGAGCGCGGCATGCCGGGTTTCTCCACGGCTCAGAAGCTCGACAAGCTCGGCATGCGCGGCTCCAACACCTGCGAACTGGTGTTCGAAGATTGCAAGGTGCCGGCGGAAAACGTACTCGGCCGAATCGGCGGCGGCGTGCGGGTGCTGATGTCCGGTCTGGACTACGAGCGTGCCGTACTGGCGGCCGGGCCGCTCGGCATCATGCAGGCTTGCATGGACGTGGTGCTGCCCTATGTGCACGAGCGCAAGCAGTTCGGCCAGCCGATCGGCGAGTTCCAGTTGATGCAGGGCAAGCTGGCCGACATGTACACCACCATGAACGCCTGTAAGGCCTACGTTTATGCCGTCGGCCGCGCTTGCGATCGGGGCGAGACCAGCCGCAAGGATGCTGCCGGTGCAATTCTCTATGCGGCGGAAAAAGCGACCTGGATGGCGCTGGAAGCAATCCAGTGCCTGGGCGGCAACGGCTACATCAACGACTACCCCACCGGCCGCCTGCTACGCGACGCCAAGCTCTACGAGATCGGCGCCGGCACCTCGGAGGTCCGCCGCATGTTGATCGGCCGGGAGTTGTTTGCGGAAACGGCCTAGCAAGGCGGGCATTCCGCAGCACATGGGCGCTGGGCGATAGCCCATCGCCCATCTCAAGCTTTCCACCAGAAGTCAGCCTTACCTCAAACTGAACGCCTGCGGCCAGCCCGCACTCCGACACCGCCCTACTCGGCCGCAATCTGGCGGAGCGCCTTTACAAAGGTCGCCGGCTCCTGACCACCGGAAATGAGGTAGGTGTTGTTGATGATGTACGCCGGCACGCTGCGGATTCCGGCGGCAGTGTAGCGATGCTCCTCGGCCCGCACCTCCTGCCGGTAGCGGTCGGAGCCAAGAATATCGATCACTGCCGCACCGTTCAGCCCGACGGACTCAGCCGCCTGCCGCAACACTTCCGGATCGGATGGATTTCGGCCTTCGGTGAAATACGCATGAAACAGCGCAAGACTGAGCGGCGTCTGCGCCCCCTGCTCGCGCGCCCAATGCATGATGCGATGGGCATCGAAGGTGTTGTAGATCCGCCGCCCCTCGCCACCAAGAAACACCACGCCCAACTCCCCCCCAATCATGGCGATCCGCTGCCGGTTCTCCTCCGCCTGCTCCCGGCTGATACCGTACTTCCGGACGATATGATCACCGGCATCCTCACCTTCTGGCGGCATATCCGGATTCAA
>DASULL010000373.1:0-3967 GCA_036278215.1 Gammaproteobacteria bacterium
CGGGGTTTGTACACCCAGTCGCTATTCCGCTTCGGCCGCCGCCTGCTGGACCAGCTCAACCCGGCCCTGGAACTAGGACGCTCGTTCATCCGGCCGGAATACCAGCGCAGCTATCAGCCGTTGCTGCTGCTGTGGAAAGGCATAGGTGCCTATGTTGCCGCCAATCCGCGCTACAAAGTGCTGTTCGGGCCGGTCAGTATCAGCGCCGATTACAGCACCGCCTCGCGGCAGCTGCTGGTCGATTTCCTGCGCGCTAACAGCTTCGTGCCGGAACTGGCCAGCAAAGTCCGGCCACGGCGGCCGTTCAAGGGGCTGGCGCGGCGCGGTCGGCTGGAGCTGACCATTCCACAGCAGCCGGAGCAAGTATCGCGCCTGCTGGAGCAGCTGGAAGCGGACGGCAAGGGCATGCCGGTGCTACTGCGGCAGTATCTGAAGTTGGGCGGCAAGGTGCTGGGCTTTAACGTCGACGCCGCCTTTGCCAACGCACTCGACGGGCTGATCATGGTCGACCTGGCCCAGACCGATCCGGCCGTGCTGGCGCGCTACATGGGCCGCGAGGCCAGTGTCGCCTTCCTGGCGCAGCATCTTGCCAGCCACAGCCGGGCGGCCGGTGAGACGGAGGTCGTGTAAGTGTTTCACCACGGAGATGCAGAGGGCACAGAGGAAGAGAAAGATATTCACCACCAAGGCACAAAGCGCACAAAGGAACACAAAGATAAAAACCTCTTCTTTTGTGCCGTCTTGTGCTCTTGATATCTGGTGGTTATTCCAAGGCTTCTCTCTGTGTCCTCTGCGTCTCGGTGGTGCGACGTCTTCCTGTGGCCGCATACTGCCAGGACAGACTCTCTGCTTCCCCTCTTCCCTGGCGGAAGAGGGGCCAGGGGAGAGGGGCGCCTCCATCGCCAACAGCGATAGCAGACAGCAACAAATCAAACGTTGCCCTTTGTGCCTTTGTGGTGGGTTTTGCTTGCCGCCGTCAATCTCCACGCCGACCTCTGCGCCGCTGCGGCGGCCGCTGCCAGCCGGCCGGAATGCTGGCTTCGACCCACTGTCCCGGCTGCAGTCCGTCCAGCGCCCACGGCCCGACCGCCACCCGCACCAAACGCAGGGTGGGAAAACCCACTGCCGCGGTCATTCGCCGCACTTGACGGTTGCGGCCTTCGCGCAGGGTAAGTTCGATCCAGGCGGTCGGGATGCTTTTGCGCTCACGGATCGGCGGGGTGCGCGGCCAGAGCTCCGGCGGTTCGATCAGCCGCGCCTGGGCCGGCCGGGTCAGGCCATCGCGCAGCTCGACTCCACGCCGCAACTGCGCCAACGCCGCCTCATCAGGCTCGCCCTCCACCTGTGCCCAGTAGGTCTTGGGCAACTGATGGCGCGGATCGGCGATGCGCTGCTGCAAACGGCCGTCGTCGGTCAGCGCCAGCAGCCCCTCGCTGTCGTAATCCAGGCGGCCGGCAACGTAAACGCCGGGCACCGGAATATAGTCGGCCAGCGTAGCCCGCCCCTCCCGGTCGGTGAACTGGCAGAGGACGTTGAACGGCTTGTTGAACAGAATCAGCCGCGACACGGGCGAGCGTCAGTGGTGGCGACCATGGCCGTGGCTCTGGCCGCCGCCATGCGACGGCATCAGTGCGGTAATCTTCTGCACCGGCACGGTCAGTGAGAGCTCACCAGCGCGCTCGAAATTAAGCGTAAGCGGGAAGCTTTCGCCTTCCGTCAGCGGCGCTTTCAGCTCGATCAGCATGATGTGGAAACCGCCGGGTTGAAATTGCACAGTCGCGCCGGCCGGCAGCTCGACCGCAGGGACTTCGTGCATGCGCGCGACTCCATCCTGCATGGTATGGGTGTGCACCTCGGTACGCGCCGCCACCGGCGCTGCCGCGCTCAGCAACCGGTCAGGCTCGACGCCGGTGTTGCGCAGCTCGAGATAAACGGCGCCGACCGTCGCTCCCGGCGGGGTTGCCCGAGCATAGGTTCCGGAGACCGCGATATCGCCGGCGTGCGCCGTTGCCACCAGACCCAACAGCAGCAGTCCGCCCAGTAAACGTGCCATCCCATGCTCCCGTATTGGAATTGTCAGCGGCTTCGAGCTTACGGCATCCGGCCGAGCGGTCAAACCGGCGCGACAATCCGCTATGCTCTTGCCCCCATGCCCGCTCCGAGCCTGTCCATGACCGCAATTGAAACCACCCGCTTCAGCAACGGCTTCAGCGTCGTCAGCCGCCAGCTGCCCGGCAGCCGCAGCGTCGCCATCGGCTTGTGGCTGTTCAACGGCTCACGTCATGAGCAGCCCGACCAGCACGGCTACGCCCATCTGCTCGAGCACTTGTTCTTCAAGGGTTGCGGCGACCTGAATGCGCTCGACATCGCCCGCCTGACCGACCGCTGGGGCGGCCAGTTCAACGCCTTCACCGGCCGCGAGCTGACCGCGCTGCACAGTTGGGTGCCAGCGGAGCGGCAACGACAGCTGACCGAACTGCTGGTCGCCATGCTGCTGGACCCGCGCTTCGATGCCGACGATCTGGCGGCCGAGCAAAGCGTGGTACTACAGGAAATGGCGGCGCAAGCGGATGCGCCGGACGAGGCGGCCGAGTCGCTGGCCATTGAGCTAGCCTGCCATGGCAACCCGCTGGGCCGGGAAATTCTCGGCCGGGCGGAGACGGTCCAGGCCGCCAGCGTCGACGCCATACAGAACTACCGCCGTCAGCTGCTGCAGGGCGCACGTTTGGCGCTGGTGGCGGTCGGCGCCGTCGATCACGCCGCGCTCTGCCAGGCAGCCGCCCCCTTGACCGCGCTGCCGGCCGGCACCCGGCCGCAACCGACACCGCCAACCCTGAACGGCGGGGAGCGCCGCGAGCGCCGCCGCGGCGAGCAAACCCAACTGCTCTGGATTCTGCCGGCGCCGGCAACCGGCGCTGCCAGCTACCCTGCCGCCGCACTCGCCAACCAACTGCTCGGCGGCGGCACCTCTTCCCGCCTGTTCCAGGAAGTGCGCGAACGGCTCGGGCTGGCGTACGACATCCGCTCCAGTCTGGAAAGCTACTCCGACTGCGGCCTGTGGATCGTCCAGACCGCCTGCCAGCCGGCCGACGCCGCCCGTTGCCGCCAAGCTATCGAGCGCACCGTCCAAGAGCTGATCGCCCAGGGACCGAGCGCCGAGGAAGTGGCCGACGCCCGCGACTATCTCGCCGCTATCCTCACCCTGGAGCAGGACACCCTGGAAACCCACATGGAACAGCTCGCCCGCGAGCACTTCTACCTGGGCCGTCACCCCTCCTTGGAAGAACGGCTGGCGCTGCTAAGCGCGGTCGACGCCGAGCAGATCGCCACCCTGCTGCAACAGGCCTGGGCGGCCCGCTGGCATCTCGCATGGGGGCCGGCGTAATACTGAAGTCGCCGCCAGCCGCGTCAGTGGCGCGGCCAGCGCGCACTACGCCTACAACGCCTTCCATCAGCGCACCGCCAAGACCAGCGGCGGCCAGACCACCCACTACCTGTACGACCCGGCCGGACAGCTGCTCGCCAAACTGGACGGTGCCACCGGGCAGGCTATCGTCACCACCAACACTATCCCGTTCCACTTACGCTTCCCCGGGCGGTATTTTGATGCCGAGACCGGCCTGCACTACAACTGGCATCGGTATTACGACCCGCAGACCGGAGCTACCTTCATCGGTCGCTCACTGGTTATGGCGGCCCATGGGACGTTTGGTTTACTCGGTGTTATCAAAGCTGCACTCAGAAACTTGAGTGTGGTAACCACTTCCGGTAGGACAAGGTTTGATGGATAAGGAAGAGGCTGCGGCTATACTAGATAGCCTTATCAAGGCTCAGAAGCATCTATCTGATGCTTTTGACAAGGCTAAGAATGTTAGAAATAGAGATGAGGCGGAGTCTTTGAAGCGTACGATAATGGAGGCGATTGCAGATATTTCAGCAGATGCAGTGGTCCCGATAATAACTCTTT
>DASULL010000374.1:0-2153 GCA_036278215.1 Gammaproteobacteria bacterium
TTCAAAGGGCTGCCGCCCCCGGATCTCATCCTGATCACCCACGAGCATCCTGACCACATGAGCGCCGACACCTTGAACGCGATCGGCGGCTCGAAGGCGCCCATCGTGGCCCCGGAGTCGGTGCGGGATAAGCTGCCGCAGGCTCTGGCCGAACGGGTGACTGTGATGAAAAACGGCGAGTCGGAAACAGTGGCTGACATAGCAATCGAAGCCGTGCCTGCCTACAACACCACCCCGGATCGGCTCAAATACCACCCGCGCGGCAGGGACAACGGCTACCTCCTCACCCTGGGAAATCGGCGGGTCTACATCGCCGGCGACACCGAAGACACGCCGGAAATGCGCGCCCTGCGTAATATCGACGTCGCCTTCGTGCCGATGAACCTGCCGTATACGATGACTGTCCAGCAGGCCGCCGACGCGGTGCGGGCCTTCAAGCCGCGCATTGTGTACCCGTATCACTCGCGCGGCAGCGACGTTGACGAGTTCGCCCGGCTGGTTGGCAAGGACAGCGGAATCGAAGTACGTCTCCGCAACTGGTATTGAATTGCTGATCGCGCCATCGCGGCCGGTGCCAGCAGGACGGGCGGCCGCCGCGATGGTATTCGAAGCAAGGCTAAGGAGCGTTCGCGCGCCCGGGCTAGAGCTGGAGGGAAGGCGCGAGATCGATCAGACGACCTGCTCAGGCCGCTGCAGCGCGGCACGCAGCGCCTTCAAGGTCTTCGAGTGGAAGTCGCGACGGTAGAGAATCGCGATGACACCGCCGGTGGCCACCATGAACGCGTACGGGTGGATGAACCACAGCAAGGAGGCCAGCCCGAAGTAATAACCGCGCATGCCCTCGTTAAAGCTCCGCGCCCCCAGTTCGTTGACGCGGGCGGCAAAGCGGGCGAAGACCTCTTTTTCGCTCGCGGGCGCGGTGGCAGCCGGCGCACCGGCGATGGCTATGCAGCAGTAGTTGAACTGGCGGATCGACCAGGTGAATTTGAAGAAGGTGTAGACAAAGATCACCACCAGCAGAGCGACCTTGACCTCGAACACCATCTTGCCGCCATCGGTAACGAAAGGCAGCTTCCGCATCAGGTCATAGGAGTGATCGAGCGAGCCGAACAGGGCCAGCAGGCCTCCCAGGATCAGGATCGAGGTCGAGGCGAAGAAGCTGATGGAGCGCATCAGATTGCTGATCATCGCCGAGTCGGCAACGCGGTTGTCGCGCTCGACCAGGGCCTGCATCCAGCGCAGGCGATGAATCGACACGACGGCCGAGAGGGACTTGCCACTCTCGCTGTCGCGGTCGGTAAAGAAGGCGTAGCTGACCCAGGCGACCACGAACATCACCAGGGCAAACAGGTCGAGCGGCGGCAGGGCGAGCAGATTCGGTAACGACAAAGTAGCGGCTGTCTCCATGCCGCGATTATGACATTCGCCTCGGCTTCTTGCAGGAGCGGCGGAAACGGCCCGGTGCCGGCTTGGCGGCCGAACACCCTACTACCTCGGCCGAGAAGGCTTATAAAGAAAGGCGAAGGGCCCAGCTCCAATATCGCTGGGCTTGCGCCAGACTGCTGAGCTCGACGCCGCCACCACTACGCCCGGCAGCGAAGGGAGTGCGCGCACCTCGCCAGAGCACTAGGATACTCAGGCTGCAGCCGCATTAAGCGCTGTGGCAGACGAGAGACTGGGAGCGAAGCGGGTATGGCGATGAATCATGAATATGCGGCAGTCGAGCCGTCGCGGGCCGAGCTCGACGCCATCGATGAACCGGTCGTGGTGGAGTTCGGCACGCCCTGGTGCGGGCACTGCCGCGCAGCGCAACCGTTACTGGAGACGGCGCTCGCCGCGCATCCGAACGTACGTCATATCAAGATCGAGGACGGCAGAGGCCGCCGCCTGGGCCGCACGTTCGGCGTCAAGCTTTGGCCGACGCTGGTTTTTCTCCGCCGCGGCCAGGAAGTAGCGCGCCTGGTCCGACCAACCGACGAGACGGCGATTGAGCAAGCGCTGACCCAGGTCAGCGCGGCCAGCTGAGAGCCACTGCCCACAACCGGCAAGGGTAGAACGAAGCATTCTCCCTTGCCGGGCTCCAGCAGGTGCCAGGCCGGAGCCGAGCTGACCCAGGTATGCCCCTGCCGGGGAAACCGGGCGGGATCATCCAG
>DASULL010000375.1:0-3477 GCA_036278215.1 Gammaproteobacteria bacterium
GTAGTCGCGACCTGCGAGAAGTGGCCGGCCAGATCCTACGTATGGCGGCGTCGGTAGGCTCGCTGGTCGGCGTGCTACCGATCGGCAACACCGGGCGGGCTACTGTCTCTGCCTTCAAGCCAATGCCGATCCCGGCCTTACTTGACGGAATAAGCCAAGATGAACCAGCAGTTGAACATCGGCATCAGCGGCATGACCTGCGCTGCCTGCGTTGGCAGAGTAGAGCGCGCCCTCAAGAAGCAACCCGGCGTCATCGACGCCAGCGTTAATCTGGCAACCAGCAAAGCCTTGATCAAGGTCGAAACGGCAACGCCGCAGCAGCTGGTCGCCGCTATCGACAGCGCCGGTTACCAAGCAGTCGTCAGCGAAATCGAGATCAGCATCCGCGGCATGAGCTGCGCCTCCTGTGTTACCCGCCTGGAAAAGGCGCTGAGCAAGCTGCCCGGCGTGCTGACGGCCAGCGTGAATCTGGCTACGGAAAAGGCCCAGGTGCGATTTCTGCCCGAGATGGTGTCGGTGCCGCGGCTGCAGGCAGCCATCAAAACCGCTGGCTACGAGCCGGTGGACTTGAGCGAACCACTTACTGCTGATGCCGAAGACCATGAGCTGGCGACACTGCGCCAGCAAGTCATCTTCGCTGCTCTCTTTACCGTTCCGCTGGTGATCATCGGCATGGGCAAGATGCTGCCCGGGCTGGAGCAGGCCTTCGCCCAGCTGCTGCCGCACCGTGGCTGGGTGTGGCTAGAGCTGCTGCTGGCAACGCCAGTGCAGTTCTACGCCGGCCGCCGCTTCTACACGTCGGGGCTGGCCGAGCTGCGGCACTTCAACCCCGGCATGAACAGCCTAGTAATGATCGGCTCCAGTGCGGCCTACTTTTATTCGCTGGCCGCCTTGCTGTTCCCGCAGATATTTCCTGCCGGCACGGCCGAGAGCTACTTCGAAGCCGCCGGCGTAATCATCACGCTGATCCTGGTCGGCCGTTATCTCGAACACCTAGCCAAAGGCCGCGCCTCGCAGGCGATCAAGAAGTTGCTGCAGCTGCAGGCAAAAACCGCGCGAGTCCTCCGCGACGGGGAAACGGTCGAACTGCCGATCGAGGCGGTGGTGCCGGACGACCGCATCCTGGTACGGCCGGGCGAGCGTATTCCGGTGGACGGCGTGGTCGAGGACGGCCGCTCCTATGTCGATGAATCCATGATCACCGGCGAACCGGTGCCAGTGGTCAAAGAGGCCGGCGCCGAGCTGGTCGGCGGCACGGTCAACAAAAACGGTGCGCTGACTTTCCGTGCCAGCCGGGTTGGGGCCGATACGGTGCTGGCCCAGATCATCCGCATGGTGGAAGCGGCGCAGGCGGAGAAGCCGCCCATTCAGCAACTGGCGGACAAGATTGCCGGCCTGTTCGTACCGGTGGTGCTGGTCATCGCCGCGCTCACATTCGCTGTCTGGCTTGGCTTCGGGCCGGAGCCGGCGCTGTCCTTCGCCTTCGTCACGGCGGTGAGCGTGCTGCTGATTGCCTGCCCCTGCGCCATGGGTCTGGCGGCACCGACTGCCATCATGGTCGGGACCGGCAAAGGCGCCGAGCTCGGCGTGCTATTCCGCAAGGGCGCGGCACTGGAGACGCTGTCGCAAATGGACACGGTGGTGCTGGATAAAACCGGCACGCTGACACGCGGCCGGTTGGAGCTGACCGACCTGATCGTGCTCAACGGTGATGAAAACGAAGTGCTGGCGCTGGTGGCGGCGGCGGAATCGCAGAGCGAGCATCCGATCGCCGAAGCGATCAGTCGCGCCGCAACGAGCCGCGGCCTGACGCTCCCGGCAGTAAACAGCTTTGCCGCTGAGCCGGGCTGGGGCGTCGAGGCAGTGATCGCCGGCCGCACCGTACAGGTGGGCGCCGATCGCTACATGAAGCGTCTGCAAATTTCGCTCGGCGATGCTGCGGAACGCGCTGGTGAGCTGGCAGCCCAGGCGAAGAGTCCGCTATATGCGGCCATAGACGGCGAGTTGGCGGCGGTGTTCGCCGTCGCCGACACGCTCAAGGAAGGCTCGCCTGAAGCCATGGCAGCGCTGCAAACGATGGGGCTGGAGGTCGCCATGCTGACCGGCGACAACCGCGCCACGGCGACGGCGGTTGCCAGCGAGTTGGGCATCGCCCGAGTGCTGGCCGAGGTGCTGCCGGAAGACAAGGCTGCCGAGATCCGGCGCTTGCAGGAGAGCGGCAAGCGGGTCATTTTCGTCGGCGACGGCATCAACGACGGTCCAGCCCTGGCGCAAGCCGATGTCGGCATCGCCATCGGCACCGGTACCGATATCGCCATCGAAACAGCCGACGTGGTGCTGATGCGCGGCGACCTGCGCGGCATCGTCAATGCGATCGCTCTGTCGCGCCGCACCCGCAACACCATCCTCGGCAACTTCGTTTGGGCCTACGGTTATAACGTCGCGCTCATTCCAGTGGCCGCCGGCGTGCTGTTTCCGGCCTTCGGCATCCTGCTCAACCCGATGATTGCCGCCGGCGCAATGAGCCTGTCGAGCATCTTCGTGCTCGGCAATTCGCTGCGGCTGCGCCGTTTCAGCCCAGCTCTCAAACAGTCGCCGACGCCGGCGACACCCGAACTGGCGTTGGATCAAGCCTGATCAGGACAGACAAAGAAGCCGCCCGGAGGCGGCTTCTTTTTTATCGGGATCTGGCCCTAGCCTGACCGATCGTTATTTGGCCGCCGCCAGCGCCTGCTCGATATCGGCGAGGATGTCGTCGATATGCTCGATGCCGATGGACAGGCGAACCATATCGCGGCTCACCCCGGCCCGCTGCAGTTCCTCATCGGACAGCTGGCGGTGGGTGGTGGAAGCCGGGTGAGTAGCCAGCGACTTGGCGTCGCCGATATTCACCAGCCGCACGATCAGCTGCAGTGCATCGATGAACTTCGCACCCGCCTCGAACCCACCTTTGATGCCAAAGCTGAGGATGCCGGAAGCCTTGCCGCCCATGTACTTCTGCGCCAGAGCGTAGTCGGGACTATCCGGCAGCCCGGCGTAATTGACCCATTCCACCTGCGGGTGAGCCTGCAGATACTCGGCGACGCGCTGGGTGTTCTCGCAGTGGCGATCCATCCGCAGCGCCAACGTCTCGATGCCCTGCAGGATAAGGAAGGCATTGAACGGCGACAGCGCCGCGCCGGTGTTGCGCAGCGGCGCCACCCGGGCACGGCCGATAAAGGCAGCCGCACCGAGCGCCTCGGTGTAAACCACGCCGTGATAAGACGGGTCCGGCTCATTGAGCATGCGGAAACGTTCCTTGTGCTCGGCCCAGGGGAATTTGCCGGAATCGACGATCACGCCGGCGATGGTGGTGCCGTGGCCGCCCATATACTTGGTGAGCGCATGTACGACGATATCGGCGCCCTGCTCGATCGGTCGCCACAGATACGGCGACGGCACCGTGTTGTCGACGATCAACGGCACGCCGCGATCGTG
>DASULL010000376.1:0-7245 GCA_036278215.1 Gammaproteobacteria bacterium
CAGGCGCTCGCGCCAGCGTTCGGCCTGATGATGTTCGGCAATGGCGGCGGCGCTCTTGTGCTCCAGCCGCGCCAGCGCCTCGCGGATCGGCTCCGCATCTTCCTGCCGCATCAGCTTGCCGATCAGCTGCAGCTGCCGCCGGCGGCCGGTGCGTTCGCTGATCCGCTGGGCCAGCCTTATCGCCTCAGCCAGATCGGCCGACACCGGCATACCTTGCAATTGCGCCGGCGACAGCGCGACCAGCTGCTCGCCAAGTTTCTGCAGGCCTTCGGCCTCGCGCTTGCGCGCGCTGCGGCTGGGTGGAAATTGCTCGTTGTCGTCGATCTGGTCCACGGGCTACCCCGGCTGCAATGCTGCGAAAGAAAAACCGTGCCGCGGGCAGGCAACATGCCGCTCACGGTCGGGTTGCCTGCGCACGATAGCATGGAGCTGCCATGCCCGGTTGCCTCGGCTGCGCCTTGACGATGTCTATGAAAATTCCTGCGGCGTAGCTTGCAGGAAGCCGGTCAAGCCCACCCAGCTTCTTCTTTTTTCTGCGGAGAAGGGCTATCTAATCTACCAAACCGCCGGCGGGCGGAGCAGGGTCATGGCCCTGGGCGGCAGCGCGCCGGAACGGACTGCGCAGCAACCGCCCAGTGCGCATGAAAGTACCCGTCGCCAGAGCGACAGGCTCGGCCGGATCATCATGATAGGCAGCACAGCGCACAAAAATAACATGCCGCTTGATGCTGACACACTCGGCCCGTGCCCGAACCGTGCGCCCCGGCGTAGCCGGCCGCAGCCAGTCGAGCCGCAGATCGAGCGTCGCCACCAGTGCCGGCGGCGATACTGCCAAGCTCGCTGCTGTGCCGCAGGCTTGGTCGATCAAGGTGGTAATGGCGCCGCTATGAACAAAGCCGGCCCATGGGTGTCCAATGATTTCTTCCCGGTATGGCAGCTCCGCCGTAAGCGCAGCCGGCTCGACTTCGATAACGCGGAGCCCGAGCGCGCGGCCATGCGGGATGCGGCGGAAAAAGGCACGTGCCGCCAAGCGGCGAAACCACATTCGACGGCAGAGGCGGAGCAACAAGCGTTGAAAAATATGGTGATTGTTAGCGCCGTTGGGCATGCGCGACAAAGATCCAGACCGGCGCGGTTAACGCTCAAGGAATATGGATAGTAGCAAATAGTTGACGTAAGTCATTAATTTTGCGACCTCAGCACTTCAACTGATTGCGCATTTGGTTGTAAAATTCAACTTCCTTATAACTTTCGGTGACTTAAGAATCATGGCCAACGTTGGTACCGAGCGCGTACTCAGTGTGCACCACTGGAACGAGACGCTGTTCAGCTTCAAGACCACGCGCAACGAAGCGTTGCGGTTTGAAAATGGGCAGTTCGTGATGATCGGTATCGAAGTCGAAGGCCGCCCCCTGATGCGGGCGTACAGCATAGTCAGCGCCAACTACGACGACTATCTGGAGTTTCTCAGCATCAAGGTACCCGACGGTCCGCTGACCTCGCGATTGCAGCACCTGAAGGAAGGCGATCCGCTGATAGTCAGCCGCAAGCCGGTCGGCACGCTGCTGCTACACGACTTGCTGCCGGGCGAAAACCTGTACTTGTTCAGCACCGGCACCGGCCTCGCGCCGTTCATGAGCGTGATCAAGGACCCGGAAACCTATGAACGATTCAACAAGGTCGTGTTGATCCACGGCGTCCGGCTTGTCAGCGAACTGGCCTATACCGACTTCATCACCAAGGAATTGCCGCAGAACGAATACTTCGGCGATCAGGTGCGGGACAAGCTGATCTACTATCCCACCGTGACCCGCGAGCCTTTCCGCAACCGCGGTCGGCTGACGGAGCTGATGGACAGCGGCAAGCTGTTTACCGACATCGGCCTGCCGCCGCTGGACCCCGCCCGGGATCGCGCCATGATCTGCGGCAGCCCGAGCATGCTTACCGACACTAGCACCCGGCTGAACGAGCTTGGCTTCAAGATCTCGCCCCGCATCGGCGAACCCGGTGACTATGTCATCGAACGGGCCTTCGTCGAAAAATAACCGAACGGCTATCCTCTAACCGAAACAGCGAAGGCCGCGTTGTAGCGGCCTTCGCTGTTTCGGCTGGCAGGTATTTCAACTTGGCTCGCGCTCACATGCTCATGTCGAGCGCGAAATCCTCTTCATCATCGTTGCTGTCGCTCTCGCTGTCGTCGGCTTCGCCCTTCCAGGGGAGGTCGTCCTCCCAAGCCGCGCGGTTATCGTACGTCGCCGCCACGCGCGGGGCTTTCTTCGACTTGACCAGCCGCGGCTTGGCGACATGCGGAAAATAGCGCGAACGCAGCGCCCCCAGGGTGAGATGCTCCGTCTCCTCGCCGTCGCTCTTCGAGTACAGCACCACCATCTGGGTGCGTGGATCGAACTCAACGTCGTACGGTAGCGCCTGCGGTTTGCAAGCACGCCAGATCCGTGGGTAGCCAAGCCAACGCGTTCTGCCCGTGGTCAGGTAACGCACTTGAACCCGGTCGGACTCCAGCGCCTCAACCACCACTGGCTCTTCAATGTAACCTTCGCAGAGATACCACTCGCCGATGCGTGTTTCCATTGTTATTCGCTCCGACCAGCTCTGACTGGGTGACGCGAGATATGGTATGGGCATAGACCCCATGCTGGCGAGCTAGGTAACCACCCAGGTTGCGCACTCGGTAGGCCTAGTCTGTAACGGCCACTCGAATTCCGCCTCGTCTAAGCTGAGTTCATCGACGCCTCGGACTTAGTAGCCGGCTCGGCCCAGGTCGGGTCGGGGGAACCCGGAGGCGAACTAGGAACTCCCGCGGTTACCCACGGCAAGCCGGGTCGGTATTGTAGGCATCAGCTCAAGGATGAGAGCAGAGCCGCAGTGGACGCGGCGCCAACTAACGATAAGCAAGGCATCAAGGACGAGAATTTGGCCAGGAAGGCCTCTCAGGGACTGCCGTCGCCAATGGACGGCGTTGGAGACAGGAACGTCTCGGCAGCCCCCTTTCCGTCCAACCGCCTAAGCCGACCTCATGCACATGCCATTCAACCGTCTTCAGCGGGCAGATCGTAGCCGTGGCTGTGGAGCACGGCGCGCGCCGGCGGTGTTTGCAGAAACTGCCAGAATGCCCGCGCTGCCGGCGTATCGCGGATCAGGACAGCCTGCTGCTCGATCGCTGGGTGCAGCTCTTTAGGAACAACCCAGACGCTACCGCTAATCGGCTGGCCCGGCCGTCTGATTTGCGAAAGCGCGACGAAACCCAGTTCGGCGTTACCGCTGCCGACAAACTGATACGCTTGGCCAATGCTCTCTCCCAACACCAGCTTTGGCTGCAGCGTTTCCCATAGCCCGCGTTCAAGCAGCACCTGCTGAGCTGCAGCCCCGTACGGGGCGAGGCGGGGATTGGCAATGGCCAGGTACTGAAAACCGCCGCGCTCCAACACCGCCCCCTGGTCATCCACCCGGTCTTGCCGCGGGCTCCACAGCGCCAGCCGGCCGACAGCATAGGTGAAGCGTGTTCCGGCAACCGCCTGCCCATCCCGCTCGAGCAGCACCGGACGTTCCGCATCCGCCGCCAGAAACAGTTCGAATGGTGCCTGCCGCCTGATCTGAGCGTAATGTTTGCCCGTGGCGCCAAAGCTGAACACCACTTGGTGGCCGGTCTGCTGTTCGAACAGCTTGGCAAGCTGCTCTAGCGGTGCTTGTACGTTGCTGGCCGCCGCAATCATGACGGTGTCCGCTCCAGCAACCGATCCTGCTAGCAGCAATGGCAGCAGCACCATGAACCGCAGCCGGTCAAGAAACATGCTTGTATTCATGGCCGCTAGCGAACTACAACACAGCCGCTGGGTCAATCGCCCGAACGGCCTTACCCGCTAACGAATGAGATAAAGTGCTGCGATGTCAGTTGGTTTGGTCAGCGCGTTGACCTCCGCTGCCATAGCCCTAGCCGTTTGCCGGCATTTAAATGGCTGACCACGTCCCGCACGCCCACGGTGCTGCGAGCAATCTGTACCGCCTCATCGGCCGCCTGCGCCGACGGCGCTTCACCCCACATTTCTACAACGCCATCGCTTACCTTGACGATGATGCCGGCAGGCTGGTCCCCCCAGGCAGCGGCCACTCGTTCTGTGATCGACTCGGACAAGGCTCCATCGGAGCTTGCCAGCAGTGGAGCCGAGATAGCCATTGTCAGCGACATGAGAGCTATCAACGCAGGCCGAGAGAAGCGCAACGTCACCATGGAGCCTCCTTCTTATCGCTGTTCTGCTGCCTCTGTACGGCAAGAGCCACATCCTGCTAAGTAGGGGCTGGGCGGGAGCGGAACCAGGCAAAAATGCCGCATGTCGCTGATTAACGACAGGAAAATCATTGGCCTCGGCTCTGTCACTTTTGCGTTAGAAGTCTCGGCACAGTCCGGCACTGAAAGCTACACTGTGGCAGCCATTGCTGTCGGTTCCCGCTCCTGTCCCGTTAGCGCCCAGGCGTGGTGATACCTGTGATGAACACTAAGCAAGCAATAACCAACCCATATATGCCGCCAAAGCGGCCGGTGCTACTGGCCGGCCACGGTGGTTTGCCCAAACTGGTCATGACAGCCGCTGACGGCGCCCGTGCCGAGATCTATCTGCAGGGCGCCCAGTTGGCCTCCTGGATTCCGGCCAGCGGCAGCGAGTGGCTGTTCCTGAACGAGGCGGAACTGGCCAGCAGCGGCCTGCCGTTGATCTTCCCGCAAGCCGGTCCGGATAATTTGGCAGGTACTTTCGACTGGAACCTGATCCGGGTCGAGCAGGATAAGGATCAGGTTCGGGTCTGCCTCCAGCTCGCCGACTCGCGCGCCTCGCGGCGCCTGTGGCGGCATCGTTTCCTGCTGGAACTGGAGGTTACGGTGGGTAGCGCTCGCCTCGAGCTCCGCTGGAGCATCAAGAACAGCGGACAAAAGCCGCTCCGCTTCAGCGCTGCCCTGCGGCAGTACCTGCGACTGGCCGCTGGACTCGGCGACGCCCGCCTGCTTGGCCTCGAACAGCAGTCTTATCGCGACCCACGGCGGGACGAGAGCGGTACTAATGCGGTCACGCTGAATCCCAACGAAGGCTGTGACCGCTACTATCCGAACGCCGCCATGCCGCTGTTGCTGCACGACGGGAGGCGCACCCTGCGTATCCACCGCGACGGCCTACCGGCAGTCGGGCTGTGGCTTCCCGGGCAGGACGAGGGAGCCCCACTGGCAGCCGGCCAGCAAGCCGCGTTCCTCCGCCTCGAAGCCACTACCGGCGAACAGCCGCTGAAACTCCAGCCCAGCGAAACCTGGAACGGCGGGTTGGTATTCGCGGCCGCTGATCGCCAGCCAGTGCCGGCGGTATAGCATTCCGCGTCTGCTGCAACGCACCCGAACCAGAGAATTGCCGCCCCTGGCCCGGCAGCCTACGCTAAGGCCTGTGCAATAAACGCCTTAAACACCTTGAGGAGGTCAACGATGACGCACGCCATCCGCGTTCATGAGCACGGCGGTCCGGAAGTACTGCGCTGGGAAGCGGTTGCTGTGCCGGCACCCGGTCCGGGCGAGATCCGTATCCGCCATACCGCCGTCGGGCTCAACTTCATCGATATCTACTACCGCACCGGCTTGTACCAGCCGCCAGCCTTGCCGTTCACGCCCGGTTCCGAGGCGGCCGGAGTGGTCGAGGAGGTCGGCGCGGGAGTAGCGGAGTTCAAGCCGGGTGACCGCGTCGCTTATGGCAGTGCCGGGCTAGGTGCCTATGGCGAGCAGCGCGTTGTCGCCGCCGATCGCGTGGTGCGCCTGCCGGACGGCATCGACGATGCCACCGCCGCCGCCATGATGCTCAAGGGCATGACTGCGCAATACCTGCTGCGTCGCACTTACCGCGTCCAGGCTGGCGATACCATCCTGATTCACGCGGCCGCCGGCGGCGTCGGCAAGATCGTCTGCCAGTGGGCCAAGCACTTGGGGGCTACGGTCATCGGCACGGTCGGCAGCGAAGAGAAGGCCGAGCAGGTGCGCCGGCTAGGCTGCGATCATGCCATCGTCTACAGCCGCGAGGACTTCGTCGCTCGCACCCGGGAGATCACCGGCGGCCGCGGCGTCGACGTGGTGTATGACTCGGTCGGCCAGTCGACCTTCTTGAAATCACTGGACTGCCTGCGGCCGCTCGGCATGATGGTCAGTTTCGGCCAATCGTCCGGCAAGATCGCACCGTTCGATGTCGGTCTATTGGCGCAGAAGGGCTGTCTGTTCCTGACCCGGCCCAACCTGTTCACCTACACCGCCACCCGCGCTGATCTGGTCGCCACCGCTGAAGAACTGTTCGAGGTGGTGAACTCCGGCAAGGTCCACATCGAGATCGACCAGCGCGTTCCCCTCAAGGATGCGGCCGAGGCGCAGCGGGCGCTGGAGGAACGCCGCACCACCGGCTCGACGGTGCTGCTGCCCTGACCGATCCGCGCTACCGCGCCATCTACCGCACGGTGCGGAGCATCCCCGCCGGCCAGGTCGCCACCTACGGAGAAGTGGCGGCGGCCGCCGGCCTGCCGCGGCGGGCTCGGCTGGTCGGCCGTGCGCTGCGTGGCTGCCCTGCCGATGTGCCCTGGCACCGCGTCGTTGCGGCGCCAGGACGCGTTGCCTTTCCGCCGGATAGCGAAAATTTCACGGAGCAGTGTCAGCGGCTGCTGGACGAAGGGGTGATCTGCCTGAATGGCCGCATCGACCTGGCCCGCTTCGGCTGGCACAGCGATCTGGATGCCCTGCTGTGGGGGCCTCCGCCGGAAGGCTGATCTTTTTCAGCCCTACTTCGCGCTTTCCGTCAAGCTATTCCGCCCGCACCTGCGCCAGCGCCTGTTGTTCGGCAGCCGATAGCTGCAGTCCGCTGCTCTTGTCGGTCTGCTCCAGTGCTTGGCGGTAGCGCTCGCGAGCGGCGTCGGGCTCCCCCAGTCGCTCCAGCAGGATACCGAGCAGGTGGAAACTGGCCGCATCCGGGCGCCGCGCAATCGCTGCTTCAAGGTAGCTGCGGGCGCGGCCCCAAAGGTTGGCTTGCAGGGCCAGGCGGCCGGCTGCCTGCAGCAGCGCCGGGTCATCCGGCCGATCCAGCAGCCACCTTTCCACCTGAGCCAGGGCCTTGTAGGGCGTTGCCACCGGCAACGCGCCATAGCGCTGCACGAGCTGTGGGTCGTACTCCTTGGTCAGTTGGCTGCGCAACAATTGCTCGGCTTGCTCGGTCCGGCCAT
>DASULL010000377.1:0-6950 GCA_036278215.1 Gammaproteobacteria bacterium
ACGCGGATCTCGCCATCGGAGATAGCGGCATGCGCCGCCGCCACCGGCAGCGCCAACGCCAAACCACAAAGCCAATTGAATCCGCTCTTCACGCTATACACCCCCCAGTTATTGTTGCTGCCCAGACGAGACCGGCTTCCATTGTTGTTATCGCCAGCAGGAAATGCCTAGCGGAAAGCTACATAACGATTGCTGCCGGTCCGGCCCGGATCCTATCCAGCCGCCGAGTATAACGCGTCACTGATATAGAAATACGTGACAGGCCTCTCGCAAGGATCGAGCTAAAAACACAAGTCTGGGGGCTCCAGGCCTAGGAGATTTGGATGGAAACGGCGAGAAAGAAAGCGGGCCTCAGCTTCGCGCCGAAACCCGCCATAACCATGCGGCGTAGGAGGCAAAAAGCCGCAGGCAACGACCCAATCCCAATCGGACGGTCTTAGAGCTGCTCTACTGCCAGCTCCAGGACAGGCGCAGCACCGGCCAACACCGACTCGGCGTGCGCTTGCGCCCGCGGCAGCAGCTGCTGTACATAGAAGCGCGCGACCGCGATCTTGCTGCGATAAAACTCCTCGCTGCTGCCGCTGTCGAGCGCTGTCTGGGCCACCGCGGCAGCCTGCGCCATGAGCGCACCGCCAATCGTATAGCCGGTCAGCATCAGGTAGTGATGGCTGTTCGCCTGCGCGGCGGCAGGATCCTGCGCGCCATGGCTGAGCAACCATTCTGTGGCCTGGCGCAGACTACCCACAGCGGCAGCCAGCGGCGCTTGCAGGTCGGCCGGGCCCACTTTGCTGATTTCCTCCAGCTCGGCAAGCAGGCTCTGCATGGCGGCACCGCGATCGCGCAGCAGCTTGCGGCCGACCAGATCGTTCGCCTGGATACCGTTGGTGCCTTCGTAGATTGGCGTGATGCGGGCATCGCGCAGGTGCTGGGCGGCACCGGTTTCCTCGATATAGCCCATGCCGCCATGCACCTGCACGCCGATGGAGGCCATTTCCACCCCCAGCTCGGTGCACCAGCTCTTGACCACCGGGATCAGCAGGTCGGCGCGCGCCTGTTGCGTGCGGCGGATTTCGGCATCCGGGTGGCGCTGGGCGAAATCGAAATGCAGCGCCGCCCGGTAAGCCAAGGCGCGCATGGCCTCGGTAGCGGCACGCATGGTCAGCAGCATGCGGCGCACGTCCGGGTGATGGATGATGGGCGCACCACCCTCACCGGTATAACCCACAGGGCGACCCTGCACCCGCTCGCGGGCAAAGTCGCGGGCCTGCTGATAAGCGCGCTCGGCGATTGCCAGCCCCTGGATGCCGACTTTGTGACGCGCCTCGTTCATCATGGTGAACATGTATTCGAGGCCTCGGCCTTCCTCGCCGACCAGATAACCCACGGCACCGCCGGCATCGCCGAAAGCCATGGTACAGGTCGGGCTGCCGTGGATGCCCATCTTGTGCTCGATGGAGACGCAACGCAGATCGTTGCGTTCCCCCGGATTGCCGGCGGCGTCGGGCAGGAATTTGGGCACCACGAACAACGAAATGCCCTTGACGCCCGCCGGCGCGTTCGGGGTACGGGCGAGTACCAGATGGACAATGTTCTCCGCCATCTGGTGCTCGCCCCAGGTGATGAAGATCTTCTGCCCGCTGATGCGGTAGTGATCGCCTTCCGGCACTGCCCGGGTGCGCACGGCGGACAAGTCGGAACCCGCCTGCGGCTCGGTCAGGTTCATGGTGCCGGGCCATTCGCCGGAAACCAGCTTCGGTAGATAGAGAGCTTTCTGCTGCTCGCTGCCGTGCAGCGTCAGCGCCTGAACGGCGCCAGCGGTCAACAGCGGGCACAGCGCCCAGGCCATGTTGGCGGACTGCCACATTTCCTGGGTCGCGGCCGCCAGCAGCTCGGGCAGGCCCATGCCGCCGAATTCGGGATCCGAGGATACGCCATTCCAGCCGCCCTCGACGAACTGCCGATAGGCATCGATGAACCCTTGCGGCACACGTACTTCGCCGTCATCCCAGACCGCGCCTTCGCTGTCTCCAATGGAGTTGAGCGGCGCCAGTTCCTGACCGCTGAAGCGCTGTGCCTCGGCTAGAATGGCATCGACAACGTCAACGCCTACCTCTTCGAAGCCGGGCAGCGTGGTCAGCGCGGCAAAGTCCGATAGCTCAGTGATCACGAAGCGCATATCGCGGGTTGGGGCGGAATAGCCGGTCACGAATCACTCTCCTCTATCTCGATAATTTCAGCTGGCCTATTTCAAGCCATTCCGTTGCGCCGCACAATCAGCAATCGCTGTAATCAGCCCTGACGCCATTGCGGCTTGCGCTTCTCCAAAAACGCCGAAACACCCTCGCGGCCTTCAGCCGAGGCCCGTGCCGCGGCGATACGGCCGGCGGTCTCCTCGATCACGGTGCGGTCGATTGGCCGGGAGGCAACATCGCGCACCAGCCGCTTGGCCGCGCCCATGGCACCAGGGGCGTTGCGCGACAGATCCTGCAACAGGGTCTCGATGCGGGCGTCGAGCTGGTCTGGCGCCACCACCTCATGCACCAGCCCGATCCGACGCGCCTCCTCGGCATCGATGCGCTCGGCGCTGATGAAATAACGGGTGGCATTGCGCTGACCAATGGCGGCTATGACGAACGGACTGATGGCGCCCGGAATGATTCCAAGCCGAACCTCCGACAGCACAAAGCCGGCTGCCTGGCTGGCGATGGCGATATCGCAACAGGCCACCACGCCGACCCCGCCACCGTAGGCCGGGCCCTGCACCTTGGCGATGGTTGGCTTACGCAGCTGATAGATGGTGTCCATCAGACCACTGAGAGCCAGCGCGTCCTTGAAGTTCTCCTCAGTCGTGTAATTGGCCGAGCGGCGCATCCAGTTGAGGTCGCCGCCAGCGCAGAAAGTCTCGCCCACGGCGGCAATTACTACCACCCGAACCGCCGGATCCTGCTCCAGGCGCTTGAGTTCGTTAGTAAGTGCGGCAATCAAATGATCGTCGAAAGCATTGTGGACTTCGGGCCGATTGAGGGTCAGCGTGGCAACGCCGCGGGCATCGAGTTCGGTCAAGTAATGTTCTGCGGTGCTCATGGTGGTTCCGGTGCCTAAGGAAAAATTGCCGCATCACCTTAGACCCAATTCTCCATATCGGGAAGGCCGCCCTATTAAGCAGTGGGCTGTGCCAGTCGCTGGCGGCAAGTGGCCCGTATAATGAAACGCTGAAACAAAGCTCAGCAACCCCCAACTGAAGTCCAATGCAGAAAACAATCTACTTCGCTCACGGCAAGGAAAGCGGCCCCTGGGGGCGCAAGATCCAAGCGCTCGCTGCGGTGGGGCGCGCTTGCGGCTTTGCCATCGAGAGCCCGGACTACAGCTTCACCTACGATCCGGACGCTCGCGTACAACACCTGCTGGACCTCGCCCCGCAGGCCGACTGCCTGGTGCTGGTAGGCTCGAGCATGGGCGGCTACGTCTCGGCCATCGCCAGCCGCACTCTGGCGCCCACCGGCCTTTTCCTACTGGCGCCGGCGGTGTATATGCCCGGCTATGACGCCGAACCGGCACCGGCCGCACGGCTGATGGAGGTGGTCCATGGCTGGCACGATGCGGTCATTCCGGTCGACAACGCCATCCGCTTGGCACGCCAGCACCAGGCCCGGCTGCATGTGCTCGACAGTGAGCATACGCTGAACGATCAGATCCCCTATTTGGAAGTGCTGTTCCGCCGGTTTCTCGAAGAGGTCGGGGCCATCGCCAAAGTGCGTGGCTAAGTAAGGGCTCACCACAGAGTGGCATAGAAGGAAGACGGGAGACTGACCACCAAGACACCAAGGTCACAAAGCTGCACAAAGGAAGAGGTTTTACTTTGTGTTCCTTGGTGGCCTTCGTGTCTTGGTGGTGAATCTTCTCTTCCTCTGTGTCCTCGGCGTCTCTGTGGTGAACACCCTCTCTCCTACCGGCTGGTAAATCTCAGCTCGATGCGGCGGTTACGGCGGTAGGCCTCCTCGCTGCGGGCGAGGTCGACCGGCTGGAATTCGGCGAAGCCGGCCGCCGCCAGCCGCTGCGGCGCAATCCCCTGCTCGATCAGGAAGTGCACGATGGAGTTGGCCCGCGCAGTCGACAGTTCCCAATTCGAGGGAAACTCCGCGGTACTGATCGACCGGAGATCAGTGTGACCCTCCACCTGCAGCACCCAGTCGATATCCTGCGGAATCTGCTGCGCCAAGGCTTTCAGCGTGGCCGCCACCTGGGCCAGCTGCTGCCGGCCGGCGGCGCCGATCTCCGCCGAGGCGGACTCGAAGAACAGCTCCGACTGGAACACGAAGCGATCGCCGACGATCCGGATATCGCCACGCTCACCCAGTACCGCCCGCAACCGGCCGAAAAACTCCGAACGATAGCGCTGCAGTTCCTGCACCTTGCTCGCCAAGGCAACATTGAGCCGCTGCCCCAGCTCGGCGAGCTGCAACTGCTGCTGCGACACAGTGCCCTCCGCCAGTTCGAGCGCGCTCTCCAAGCGAACCAGTTGCTCACGCAGCGCTGCCAGCTGCCGATTCAGCCGCGCCACCTCCTCCTCGGCTGAGCCGGCACGAGCCTGCGCCTGCTCCAGCACCTCGCCCTGCGAGGCCAGCCGGCCAGCGAACGCCGCCTCACGCTCCTTAGCTTCGATCAGCCGCTGCCGTGCCCGCTCCAGCTCAGCATCCACTTGCTGGACCTGCACCATCTGCGCTGCGTAACGCTCCTGCACCAGATCCCGCTGGCCGACCGTGGCGGCCAATTCTTCCTGCAGCCGCTCCAGGTCCGCAGCCAGCTCCACCTTGTCGGAACGCTCCAGGGCCAGCACGTCGGCCAGCGCCTGGATATCCGCCTGCAACTGGCGCAAGGTGTCGGTACGTCCACTCAGCGCCGCGCTCAGATAATGCTGTGACACCATGAAAATGGTCAGCACGAACACGAACATCAGCAGCAGGGTCGCCAGGATGTCGACGAACCCCGGCCAGATATTGATGCCACTGCGGCCGCGGCTGCGCGTCTCGAACATGAGGTCAACCCACCTGCTGCCGGCCGATCGCCCTTGCCAGTAGCCGCAGTTCGGCACGGAGCTCATCCAGGGCCTTGCTGCCTTGTAGATTGACGTCCCCCAGCAAGGTGGTCACTCCGATCTCGATATTGCTGAGATGGCGGATTACCGCATCGTTCTGCTCGCACACGACAGCCGAATCGTTGTTCAGCCGCTGCAGCAACGGCGGCAACTCGCCCAGCTGTTTCTGCCCGCTCTGCATCTGCTCGGCCAGTACAGCCAACTGGCCTGTCAGCGCGACCATGCGACCGTTGAGCAGCCGCCGCTCTTCCTCACCCTGCGCCATCGTGCGCTGCAGCTTGTCCAGGCCCTCGGCAGCCTGCTCCAGCAGCGCCTGGATATAACCGGCCCGCGCCAGCTCGCTCTCGCCACCGGCCGAACCGCCGACCTGGGTAAGGCTGGCCAGCCACTCTTCCAGGTCGTTGAAAAACCGATTCTGGGCGTGTCCTGCCTGCAGATCGCAGAAACCCAGCACCAGCGCACCGGCAAGACCGAACAGCGAGGAGCTGAAAGCCGTGCCCATGCCGCGCAGCGGCGCCTCCAGGCCGCTGCGCAGTTCGCCGAACAGCACAGCAGCATCATCCACGCCGGTGTCCAGGCTGCCGATCACCGAGCCGACTGCCCCCAGCGTGTCCAGCAGACCCCAGAAGGTTCCTAGCAAGCCCAGGAAAATCAGCAGTCCGATCACATAGCGGGAGACATCACCCGACTCATCCAGCCGGGCGCGAATGCCATCCAACAGGACTCGCATCGCCGAGGGCGATAGCACCAATTGCTCCCGCTCCCCGGCGATCAACATGCGCGCCATCGAAGCCATCAGCCCGCGCCGCGGCGGGGCCAGCTCGCGGCTGTCGCCGCGGCGGAATTCATCGATCCAGCGGATTTCCGGCCGCAGCCGCATCACTTGGCGGATATTGACGAGAATGCCGACCGCGAGCACGGCCAGAATCATCGCGTTGAAGACCGGATTGGCGAAGAAAGCCCGCAGCAGCTGCTCCCGGAGCAAGCCCGCCACCGCAGCGACGATCAGCAGAAAAACCCCCATCCATATCAGTCCGCGGACAGGAAAGCGCACGGCGTCGTCTCCTTAATTATTGTTGCAGCAGTCATTCCCGCAGCTTAGCCGGCTGGAAGCATCGACAACACCTGGTCAGGCCGTCGTGAAAGCGCCAGTTGCGACGCTATTCATTATCGGCAGGATCAGGCAATCCCGCGATAACGATCTTACAACCGGCAGTTCCAGCCAGTTACAGCGCCGAGCAAATTGCCTGAACGAGGAATCTTGAATTCTTTTCCGGCCAGACCGACTTGATCAGGGTGCGCTAATTCACACCGCACATTGTGATACAGCTTGCGCACGCCAGCATGGAGCGGGGCTGTGTCTGCTTTTGGACGGAAAGGAGGACCATCTATGCGCAGCAGCACACATGGATGGCTGACGGCCGTAGCGACCGCAGTCGTTCTCGCAGGCTGTGCGTCGCAGGGCGTACCGCCGCCAAAGGCGGAATTCGCCCGCGCCGAACTGGCGATCGAGCAAGCCGTTTCATCAAACGCCACGCAATACGCACCGCTAGCCTTGCGGGATGCGCGCCAGAAACTGGATGAAGCCCGGGAGGCGCTGTACAAAGAAGAAAACGCTCGGGCCGCCCGCTTAGCCGACGAGGCTCAAGTCAACGCCGAGCTGGCGCTGGCCGAATCGCAACGAGCGCGCGCCGAGCAGCTTGCCGAGGAAAATATGCGCAGTATCGAGGTCCTGCGCGAAGAGCTACAGCGAAAGGAGGGCACGCAATGATACGGCCAAGCCTCGCACTCGTGCCTTTACTGCTCCTATTACTGAGCGCATGCGCATCTCAGCCCACCAAAAGCGACACCCTGC
>DASULL010000378.1:0-3841 GCA_036278215.1 Gammaproteobacteria bacterium
TGTCCGAGCGGACCTTGGCGCGGCATGTCCGCAAAGCCACAGGCAAAAGCACCCTGGCGCTGGTGCAAAGCGTCAAACTGCGACGAGCCAGAGCGCTCTTGGAAACCAGCCGGATGACGATCGAGCAAGTGGCCGAGGCGGTCGGCTACCAAGACTCCACAGCGCTGCGCCGGTTGATGAAGAAAGTCACCGGCGCAAACCCCAGCCGGTACCGGCCAGCCGTCGCCCCGCCATAAGGCGTCAGAGCAGGCCCTTGCCCCTCATGGCTTAACTTTCTCTGCGGCGCAGCCAGGTAGAGCGCCCGATGTTGAGTCGCCAGATCCGACCCCATAGCTGCTGCGCTTGGTGTCTCGATCTAGACTGGATGCAACGGCCGCCTGGTAGCGAAGCCACTAAACCACCCGTTCTGGTGAAAGGGCGCTCCTCTCTCTGCCAGCAACTCGATCCTGCTTGGAAAAATCAGG
Organism: Gammaproteobacteria bacterium; assembly: GCA_036278215.1. Taxonomy (GTDB): domain Bacteria; phylum Pseudomonadota; class Gammaproteobacteria; order Nitrococcales; family AK92; genus JAAYIK01. The sequence goes on from DASULL010000378.1 coordinate 465, forward strand.
ACACCAACACCGTTTGCAAAGACGCTCGCCTTTACACTAACAACGCACGCACCACCCCCGAGAAAAAGATGTTTGAGCCCCTCCTGCCACTACTGAACAATCCTGTATCAGGGCGACTCCTCAGCAGCGTCGCGCTGATCATTATTTTCACCGCCATATACGGCGCCGCTTCCGCCGCGATCCGCCGCACCGACTGGGAGACGCCAGAGTCGCAGCGGCGCTGGCTGGTCATGGTTAGAAATGTGGCTGTACTGCTTTTTCTCCTCTGCCTGGTGGTGGTCTGGGCGGCGCAGCTGCGCACTTTGGCCCTTTCCGTGGTTGGTTTTGCCGTGGCTATCGTGCTGGTGACCAAAGAGTGGCTCATGTGCGTCACAGGCAGCTTTATCCGCTCGAGCTCGGGCATTGTCAGGATCGGCGACCGTATTGCACTCAAGGGAGTGCGCGGCGAGGTGATCGACCTGTCCATGCTCACCACCACGATCCTGGAGATCGGGCCGGACAGCGCCAGCCAACAGTTGACCGGGCGCGTGCTGGTGGTCCCTAACTCGGTCTTTCTGACCGAAACCGTCTTCAATGAGAATCTGACGGCGATGTATGGGGTTCACAGTTTGGTCGTCCCCCTCTCGGTCAATGCCGACTGGCGTAAGGCGGAGCAGAATCTGCTCCGGGCGGCGGAAGAAATCTGCTCCCCCTACCTGGACTCGGCCCGACGCCACATAGGCCTCCTGAGCAAGCGCCAGGGAATCGATGTGCCGTCCGTCGAACCGCGCGTTACCATCCATCTCGCCGGCTATAAGGAAGTCCACCTCGTCCTGCGTTTCCCGTTCCGCACGCGGCAAAAGAGCCTGCTGGAGCAGTCCATCGTGCGCCGCTATCTGGAGCTGAATCAGTGGGGAGTAATCCCCAACGCGGCCGCCGCCAAACCTTTAACGCAGAAGGACACGGCGCAAGCCTGAGCGCCCCCTTGCAGCCGCGCCGCCAGGAAAGTAGCCACCAGCGACGACAACATCTCGCGTTTTCTTAACGTCAGAGAAAACCACAGGACAAGCGCCGCCGTAGATTTGAAAGCAAGTGGCGGAGTGTTCGCACTAGTTCGCGATGGCACATTTGCCTCCTGATCGACCACAGCTAAGGAGTCTGCAAATGAATGCCCTAACCAACAAGGTCGCCATCATCACCGGAGCGAGCAGTGGCATCGGCTATGCAACCGCTCTGCTGTTTGCACAGGCAGGCGCCAAAGTCATCGTCAATGGCCGACGCAAAGCCGAGCTTGATGCGCTGGTGGCGCGGATTGAGGCTGCAGATGGCGAAGCGGTCGCTGTTGCCGGCGACGTGAAAGACGAAGAACTGGCTAGAGCCCTGGTTGAGGTAGCGGTCTCCCGCTTTGGCGGTTTGGATATTGCCTTCAACAATGCCGGCGCCGCCGGCGCGGTGGGACCGGTGCCGGAAGTTACCCTGACCGACTGGCGCGATACGCTGGATACCAACCTGACCAGCGCTTTCCTCGGCGCTAAGTATCAGGTACCCGCGCTGCTCGAGCGCGGTGGCGGCTCGCTCATTTTCACGTCCACCTTTGTCGGCCATACGGTCGGCATGCCGGGCATGGCCGCTTACGCTGCCAGCAAGGCCGGGCTCATGGGCTTGGTTCAGGTGCTCGCGGTCGAATGGGGCGCCAAGGGCATCCGTGCCAACGCCATTCTGCCCGGGGCCACCGACACCCCAGCCAACATTGCCAACGCCCCGGACGCGTCGGCGGAAACGCGGGCCTTCATAGAAGAACTGCATGCGCTAAAACGCATGGCCCGACCCGAGGAGATAGCGCAAGCCGCGCTCTACTTGGCCTCGAACGCCTCCAGCTTCGTCACTGGTGAGGCATTACGCGTGGACGGCGGCGTATCGATCAACCGGACCTGATGGGTAAGTCCTGCCGCCTAATACAAGCGAAGTGGCAGACGCCGAGAACCGGCGTCTGCCGCGTGAAAGCCTTAGCACCCCTACTTCACGGTGAGAGTCGCCTTCATCGTTGGATGCAGACTGCAGAAGTAGGGAAAGTCGCCTTTCGTGTCGGCGCGGAACCTCCAGGACTGGCCGGGCTCGAGGTCGTTTGAACGGAAAGCACCATCCTCAGCCGTGGCGTTGTGGGGGAAAAAGTCTCTGTTCGTCCAGACCACGGTGTCTCCCTGGTTCACTTCGAGCGTGGCCGGATTGAACTGCATGCCTTCAATGACAACCTCGTGCACCCGCGGCGCGGCAAAGACCGGACTGACAGCACCGATGGCGAAAGCCGTCGACACTGCCAGCAGCCCGGCTCTGGCGCCGCGCTGGCGGAAGCACCATAGAGAGCAGCGTGACGTGGCATTCATGGCGCGCCTACTTCAAGCTCGCCTGCAGCTGCTCTGCATGCTTCAGGTGAGCCTCGATCGCCGGCCGGACCTTGGTGATCAGCTCCTTCAGCTCGGCGTTCTGCGCATTCGGCAGCAAGGTCTTGTCGATCACCTCCAGCACGGCTTGGTGATACTTGACCTCGTTGTCGATATAGGCCCGGTCGAACTGCCCGTCCTTCAGCTCCCGTAGTTTGTCGAGCGTCTTGGCACCGTCCGCCTTCAGCGACTTACTGAGCTCGTTTTCCTCCGGCGTTACGTTGAGTTTCTTCACCAGCGCGGTCGCTTGCTTATTCACCGCCGTGTGGTCGGTGATCATGCGTTCAGCAAACGCCTTCACTTCCGGATCGTAAGCGTGCTTCACCGCAAGCTTGCCGGCATCGATGTCGACCTGATTGGCCGCGACCACGATGGCGGCGATCTGCGCATCGTTGGGTTTGGTGGACTGAGCGAATGCGGGTATGGCGAGAAGCGCCAGAGCAATCGCAGCGAGACCTTTGACTACAGCGTTCATATACAACCTCCTTCCGAGTTGGATGGTCGATCCGCCGAGGATCTCTCTCATGCAAGCGCTCGGGCTTCGATGTTTTTTGAAAACCCCGGCTATTCCAGCGTGATGCAGGATCTTCCGATATGGTTCCTGGTCAGCTTGTTATCCAGAACCCTCCGCCATCTTTGCAATCCTACGGAAAGAACCAGAGGCCAAGTCTTGCAAGCCTACATTCATGGCCTGGCCTCGCAGTCCGCTCACCCCGGCATTATGTACATGCCTTACAGGAAAGGATTGTGGCGGCATCGAATACACGGTCGCTCAGTAACTCAAGATGATCTTCAGATCTAGATTTCTCCCATCATATGGAAAGCTGGCAGCATTGAACGAAGGTGCGCCCATCGAGGCTTTCGCTCCGCTTGAAAAACCGTAGCCTTCTATAGGAATCCCCAGCCAGTTGGTGTCAAGCTTGCCGTTCATATTTTCATCATGAATGACGGCTAGTG
>DASULL010000379.1:0-5364 GCA_036278215.1 Gammaproteobacteria bacterium
GCCTTGCTGATGGTGAGCGGCGGCAGCAGCTTGAGTACCTGGTCCTGCGGGCCGGAGGTCTCGACGATCAGGCCATGGTCGAAAGCGGCACGGGAGGCCGTGCGGGCCAGTTCGGGGTTCTCGAACTCTATTCCCTGCAGCATGCCGCGGCCTTTCACCCGGCCTCGAGCCTGTGGGAACTTATTGCAGGTCCGCTGCAAGGCCTTGCGCATCGTCTCGCTGTTGGCGGCAACCTGCTTTTGCAGGCTGTCGTCGGACCAGAACAGCTCCAGCGCGTGTTTGCCGGTGACGAAAGCAAGGTTGTGGCCACGGAAAGTGCCATTGTGCTCGCCCGGTTCCCAGATGTCGTATTCCGGCTTGATGAGCGTGACCGCCAGCGGGACGCCGTAGCCGCTGATCGACTTCGACAGGCAGACGATGTCGGGATCCAGACCCATGCCGTCGAAGCTGAAGAACGGGCCGGTGCGGCCGCAGCCGACCTGGATGTCGTCGACGATCAGCAACATGTCGTGCTTGCGGCAAAGCTCCTGCAGTCGCAGCAGCCATTCCTGTTCGGCGACGTTGATGCCGCCTTCCGCTTGAATGGTCTCGACAATCACTCCGGCCGGCAGATCGACGCCGGAACCGGAATCGGCCACCAGCCGCTCCATGTACTCGATGGTGTCGACCTCAGGGCCGAAGTAGTGGCAATAGGGCATGGAGTCGCTGTGGGTCAGCGAGATGCCGGCGCCGGACCGCTTGAAGGCGTTGCCGGTCACGGAGAGCGCGCCTAAGGTCATGCCGTGGAAGGCGTTCGTAAAGGAAATGATCTTCTCGCGACCCTTTACTTTACGGGCGAGCTTGAGCGCCGCCTCGACGCTGTTGGTGCCGGTCGGCCCGGGAAACTGGACCCGGTGGGGCATGCCGCGCGGCTCGAGGATGTGTTTGTGGAAAGCTTCCAGAAACTCCGCTTTGGCCTTGGTGCCCATGTCGAGGCTGTGGGCGATGCCGTCGCCGCTAATGTAATCCAGCAGCGCCTGCTTCAGCTTGGGGTGATTGTGGCCGTAGTTAAGTACGCTGGCGCCGGCGAAAAAATCCAGGTAGGCCTTGCCGTCGCTATCGTACAGCCAGCTGCCCTGAGCTTTCTCGAACATGGCGGGGAAGGTGCGGCAATAGCTGCGGACCTCCGATTCGTGAAGGTCGAAAACGTCAAGGTTCATTGAGGGAGTCCTCCTCTTGTTATGTCGTCAGACGACGGAGCGTAGCCGTACCGAACGGACCTATCCGGTACAGGTCTTCGGCCTCATGGCCGTTGGGGAACTGGTCTGCGGTAAAGCAAGGTGAAACCTGGCATTCGGTGCCAAGATCGCGGGCAAGCCCGCGGAACAGCTTCTGTGAAGCTTGGTTGGAGGGAGAAATGGTGGTCTCCAGATACGACGTGCCGCGTGCGCCCTCGCTGTCGAGAAAGCGGGTCAGCAGTCGCTTGCCCAGGCCTTGACCGCGCAGGGCAGCGTCAACACCGATCTGCCAGAGAAAAATGACGTCATCCCGTTCGGGAGGGCGATAGCCGGTGGCGAAGCCAACCAGTCTGCCATTTTGCTCGGCGACGACGCAGGTCTGAGGGAAGTCTTTGCAGAGTAAGAGATAGAGGTAGGCGGAGTTCAGATCGAGAGTTCCCGAGTCTTTGACGATTCGCCATATTTCAGAGCCGTCGGCGACGTCGGGAGGTCTTAGTTGAATATCCTGGATGCGGTTTTTCATAAGATTGCCGTAGTGGATTCCCAACGGATGTTGGTGTCCTCTAACGATTCAGGCGAGGCATTCGACGAGATGCTATTGATGGTATTCTGCCGACCCAATTGCTCGTCGGAAGAAGCGCGCTACTGTGGGGGCCGGTAGCTGAGCAAGGAGCAAAGTGCGTTTGCCGGCAGAGGGGCCGCTTCTGAAGTGATGAGCGGCTGCACGGAGATATTTTTTGCTGAAGCAGTTTATGGATGCTAATTGCAGCTAATAATGCGAAATAATTAAAGCACACATACGGCTAGCAGTCAAGGGCGGATTTGTTTTTTATGAATTGCATTTAATGTTTATTTATTATTATTTGGCAATGATTTATCCTTTTTTTGCTAAATTGTCTTTGTTTTTCAGCTGAAAAATAGACCGGTTCCACCGCGCCGGCAGCTGGGGTGGTGCTGGCGCTTATGGCGCTGGCGTGATACACAGGCTGGCTTTCCGGAAGACGCCCTATGGACGAGCATCGTGCCTAACATTCTGGCCCTGGATACTTCCACCGAAGCCTGTTCCGCCGCCATCCAGTGCGGGGACCGGATCATCGAGCGCTTTGCCGAATTGCCGCGTGGTCATGCCGCACACATTCTCACCATGGTGCAGGACGTGCTGGCTGAAGCCGGCCTTACTGTGGCAGACCTCGACGCAGTGACTTTCTGTCGTGGTCCCGGCGCCTTTACCGGCGTCCGCATCGCCTGCGGCGTAGTGCAGGGCATCGCTTTCGGTGCCGACTTGCCAGTGGTGCCGCTTTCCACTCTTGCCGTGCTCGCTCAAGGCGCGCTGCGCCAGCATGGCGCTGAGCACGTTGTTGCCGCTATCGACGCCCGCATGGGGGAAGTGTATTTCGGCGAGTACCAGGCCGTTGATGGTCTGATGCTGCTGCTGGGCGAGGAGGTGGTTACCGCCCCCGAGGCGCTGCAGCCGATAACTGCAGCTCACTGGCTCGGGGTTGGCACCGGTTGGGCGGCCTACGGCGAAAGTCTGCGCGGCCGGCTCGGCGAGCCGCAGGCTGCCATCCCAGCCTTGCCGCGCGCACTCGACTGCCTGCCGCTGGCCGCAACGGCTTGGGCACGTGGGGAGGCGGTTAGCGCCGAGGATGCGCTGCCGGTGTATCTGCGGGATAAGGTAACGAGTTAAGGCCGGCCCTAATTTAGCCGCTCCGGCTGAGTGCCTGGGCGCCGCTTCCGGCCGGCTTGCTACAGCAGGCCGACGCGCGGCAGCACGCCCTCTATCAGGAAAATCTCCAGCGCACATCCGTGCACGGCGCGCGAGGCTTCATCGAGAAAGTCCACCTGGAGCGCGTCGGTCTGACATACCCAGCGGTGGGTCGAGAGCGGTTGCGTGCTGGCCAGTGCCTCCGGAGTGAACAGCGCAACGTTCAGTCCGCGCTCTTGATCGCGCGCGGAGATGAACTCGAAGGCCTCTATCCCAGCCGCCCGCATTGCCGTGCCTAAAGGTTGAGTCGCTGCATAGCTAGTCGGATCGGTGAGGGCGGGGTGGTAATTGTCGAACGGCCGCATCTGTAGCCGCAGCCCCTGAGTAGTACGGTATTTGGCAGTAAAAGCAGTGTGCTGGCTGGTGATGGCCCGCGCCGGCGGGGTGCGCATGCCGTACCAGAATAGAAAGCGGTAAAACGCCGATTCCGCCAGCATCGTCCCGACAGTGATCGAGCCGTAAAACAGGCTGGGTTCGAAGCGTGAGCCGAAACGCGAGCCAAAGGGCAGCGGCGGATAGCGAAACGGTGTGCGGAGCAGGTAGTGCAGAGCGGTTTTGCCTGGCAGGGGCGGTTTGGTTGCTTCGAGCAACTCTTCCAGCAAGGCTTGCTCTTCCAGGGTATCGACGATCTCGGTGGTGGCGATCTGTTCCTGGCTTTCGACCAGGCGCCAGAGTTGTCCGGAGAGCAATACCGGGTGCGCCTCGTCGGCGCAGGCAGCCCAAATCGCCGACACTAATTTCTGCCTCGGATCGCGTCCAGATACAGAACCACTTCCATCAGTCCCTGTACGCTGCGTATCTGTTCGGCGGGTATGCCGCCTGTATGGAGATTTTCCGTATGCATCCAGTGGCGCATGTGCTCGAGGTCGCCACCCATCAACGCATACAAACTACGATAGCAGCGGATCAGCAGGAGGGCCAGTTCGCCGGCTTTCGCGGTCGGTTCGATTCGGCCGCGGGCTAATGTAGAGCGGTCCTTGCCGATGATGGTAGCCAGTACCGATTGAGAAAGTCCCAGTGCTTTTCCAGCGTTGAGGAAGGCTTTTTTCAGGACGTCGGCGCTATCGATGTTGTGCGTGGTGGCAAGGCTCATCACCGGCTCCTATATGCTGAAAATGCACAATATAGGCGCCTAATGTTGCATTTGCAACAACTTTTTGCGGAGCCGGGCAAACTGAGAAAAAAGACGCCTCATGCGCTGGCAACGGCGGCTTCTCGGCAGTCCGCCAAGCGGATGATGGGGGCGCCGAGATTGAGATAATCCCGCTCGCGACAGGTGAGAATCAGCACCTGATAGCGCTGCGCCGCACGCCGCAGAATCAACTGCATGCGCTCAAAACGCTCGTCGTCAGCGTATACCAGGGCATCGTCGAGAACTACCGCCACCGGCTGGCCTTTCTCGTGCAGCAGATCGGCGAAGGCGAGGCGGGTGATGACTGCCAACTGCTCGCGGGTGCCGATACTCAAGCCGTCGAATGGCTCATCGACGCCATTACGGCGGATGCCGGCGAGCTGCAGGTTGCTGTCCAGCAGCAGTTCGGCGTCGGGCATCAGCAGCCGTAGGTAAGGCCGCACCCGTTCCAGGACCGGCGAGAGGAAAGTCTCGCCGGCACGGCGGGCGCAGTCTTCCAGCACCTCGTGCAGAACGCGCAGCGACTGCGCTTCCCGCTCCAGGTGTTCGGCCCGTAAGCGTGCCTGCTCCAGCTGTGCCTGCAGTTCCTGCCGCCGCTCGCCGAGGCCGGTCTGCCCCAGGCTTTGCAGCTCGATCCGCAGGTCGCGGGCGGCCTGTTGCTGCCTGGCGTAATGTTCTTTACTGCGTTGCAGGGTCTCGCGGGCCTTGTCCAACTCCAGTGCGACTCGCTCGGGCTCGGCTGCGGCCAGTTGGCTTTTGGCATCTTGCAGCCTTGTCGCAGCCGCCTTGGCCGCCGCATCGGCGGTCGCCATGGCCGTGGCCAGCGATTCATCCGTTTCGCGGCCGCGGGCGTCTTCCAGCAGTTCCGCCCAGCGGTGATGCTCCGCCTGTTGGCTAGCAAGCGTCGCTTCCAGTTCGATCAGCCGATTCTTGGCAGCGGCCGCCTGTTCTTGAGCCTGGTTCCAGGCAGCGGCGGCGGTAGCGGCGGCCGTTCTGGTTTTTTCCAGCTCGGCTGCGGCTGCCCGGCGTTGTTCGGCGAGGGCTTGGGGATCATCGCAAAGCGCCGGGTCCGCAGCGCCCAGCTGCTCAAGCTCTGCCTCTAGTCGGGCAATTTCGGCTTCCAGCGCCGCCAGACCTTTGGGCGCATGAGCGGCGAGCAGTTCTTTCTGGGTGGCGGCGGCCTGCAACAGCTCCTGGCGGTGGGCCAGTGCTTTCTCGGCGGCGGCCAAGCTGCTCACGCCGAGCCTGGA
>DASULL010000380.1:0-17225 GCA_036278215.1 Gammaproteobacteria bacterium
GCTCATTGTGCACTTGCCGCACCTTACTGGTATCCCGAGCGATCTGGCCGACGGCGAGTCCGAGTTCGCGGCTGGCCACTTCACCGGTGAGCAGCACGATGTGATTGTAGCTGGTGACATTGATGTGGCTGTCTTTCAAGGCTTGATCCGCAACGATGCGCTGCCGGATCCCGAGCTCGATATCATGATCACCGAGAATAGTGCTGGCGCTGCGGCGATCGTGGGCAACGGCCACGCCGGTCGCAGCGCCGCCGAGTACCAGCGGCGCACAGCCTTGCATTGCCATCATGACGCTTACCGCCATGATGGCTGAACCGATCATTTTCATAGGCTTACCCCGCTGCAGCAAACAGGTGCTGATCGATCAGGTCGCAAAGGCAGTGGATCACGAGCAGATGCACTTCCTGGATTCGCGCGGTCACCATCGACGGTACTCGGATCTCGACATCGGCTGGTGCCAGTATGCCGGCGATAGTGCCGCCCTCGCGTCCGGTCAGGGCGACCACCCGCACGCCGCGTTCGTGCGCCGCCTCGATGGCGGCGACCACGTTCTCCGAGTTACCGCTGGTGCTGATTGCCAACAGGACATCGCCGGCTTGGCCGAGCGCGCGCACCTGCTTGGAGAAGACTTCGCGATAGGAGTAATCGTTGGCAATCGAGGTCAGGGTCGAGCTATCGGTGGTCAGTGCTATCGCCGGCAGGCTGGGCCGCTCCATTTCAAAGCGGTTGAGCAGTTCGGAGGAAAAATGCTGTGCGTCGCCCGCCGAACCGCCGTTGCCGCAGCTCAGAATTTTGTGACCGTCCTGCAGGCAGGAGGCCATCAGGTCCGCTGCCAGCACAATGCGCGACGGCAGGCTATCCATCGCCATCTGCTTGGCGTGGATGCTCTCGTGGAAATGCTGTACGACTCTATCGTGAGGGACCATGCTGATTCTCTATGTTACTCGGCGTTAAATGCGCCCGGGATCCAATGAATATCGCCTTCACCGTTCAGGCTGACGACGTCGAACCGGCAGGCCGGCACGGATCGTTGTCGTTGCAAATAGTGCTCCGCCGTAAGCTGTAGCCGGCGCTGCTTGCGGCCATCGATAGTATCGGCGCCGCTGCCGAAGCGCGGGTTGCTCCGCTGCCGCACCTCGACAAAGACTAAGATTTCCCCATCCCGCATGATGAGATCGATCTCACCATGCGGCGATCGGTAGTTTCTCTCGCGAAGAGTAAGGCCACGAGCGCGCAGGTAGCGCTCGGCGAATCGTTCCGCTGCTTCACCGCGTCGCATCGTCGTCCGGCATGAAGCCGAAAGAGCGCCCGGCGCCGGCATTCCCGGTCGGCGCGATTACCCCGTTACGGAAACTAGCCGGATAGAGCCGCCTGTGAACCCGACCCTGCGAATCGAGGCTAAGCACACCCGTGTGCCCTTCCAGGGTTTCCGCCGGATGCTGACGCAGGAACGGCAGGTGTCGGACCAGCCAGTAGGCGTCTATACCGAAGGCGTATAGCCGGGGCTGCTGGGACGCCTGCTCGCGCAATTGCTGCAGTTCTTGGCGGTTGATCAGGTGCTCCCGCCCCTCGTGCAGCAGCCAGGGCATATCGACGATCTGCACGCCGTTCAGGTCTTGATCGGCCTGGTCGGCAAAGCCGCCGTAGGCATGCGAGGTAGCAATCACCGGCACATCCATTGCGTCGAAGAAGCGCAGTTGTGGCCGGATCAGCCTGGCGGCCCGCGGGAAGGCGCCGATGAAGACCACGTCGACATCCCGGCGGCGCTGGGGCTCGATCTTGAGATCTCGCTTCAGGGCCGCGCGCAGCTGGCGGCCGCGGCGGTTGCTGGCGTCCAGGTTCAGCAAGGCAGTAATAGCGGTGCTGAAGTCCGTGCCTTGCGCATCGTAGCTGACGGTTTCCAGCACGGTGCCGCCGCGGCGGGTAAGCGCCTGATTAAAGGCTGCAGCGACCCGCTCGCCCCATTCACCGTTCGGGACCATGACCAGTGCCCGGGGCAGGCCCTGCGCAATGGCATAGTCAGCCGCCGCGATCGCTTCGTCTTCCGGAGCGAGGGCGAACTGATACATGCCGCCTAACGGCTGCTCATTGCCCGGCAAGGTATTGAGTGCCAGCAGCGGGGCGGGTAGTTCGCCAGCGCTGGCCAGGAACAGGAGTGATTCTTTCGTCAACGGGCCGACCACAAAATCGCTGCCGGCGCTTACCGCCTCCTGGTAAGCCGACAGCGCCCGGCTGGGATCGTCGCCGACGTCGTAGACTTTGATCTGCGGCTTGGTTTTGCTGTCGGCATAATAGGCCGCCATGAAACCATCCAGTATTGCTTTTCCTGGATCGCTCAAGCTGCCGCTCAGCGGCAGTAGAACGGCAACCCGCTCGGGTGGTCGTGCCGCGTCTCGATAATGCGCTAGCAGTTCCCCGACGAGACTGTCGCCGGCTGGGTGATCAGGATAGCGCTGGCGCCATTGCAGCAGTGCCGACTGCAGATTGTCCGGCTCCAGCCGGTGGCTGCGAGTCAGATAAGCCAATTCCAGCCAAGCCCCCATTCGATCCGGCGGCGGCGGCATGAGCGAGCGCAGCTGCTCTAGAGGCACGCCAGACAAGGCCGTCCAAATGGCGCGCTGGTTTTGCTCCCGTTGCTGCGCGGGCAGTAGGGTATCCAGCTCGACCAGGGCGCGAGCAGCCTCCAGCGGCTTCTCGGTCGCAGTGGCAATCCCGGCCTGGACCTTCAACCAGGCAGGCCGCAGCTCGGGAGCGGGCGGTGCGAGCTGCGTCAGCCTGCTCTCTGCGGTCGCGACTTGACCATCGGCCAGCAGCAGACGAATCTCCAGCAGCGCCTTGCGGTAGCGCGCCGGGCTGGAGAGCAGCGCTTCGTTGACCTGAGCCAGCAAGGCGCGTGCGCGCCCAATCTGCTCCAGATCAAGGCGCAGCTCTGCCGCACGAAGCAGCAGCTGCGGCCGGTCTTCTGCCGTAGCAGAGTAGGCCTGTCGCTCCAGTAGTGCTGCCGCGGCCTCCAACTCGCCGCGCGCCAGATGCGCTGCTACCGGGTCGGATGTGTCGACAACAGGCGAAGGGCGCACCCCGGGCTGTGGCGGCGCACAGGCGGTGAGCAGGAGAAGGGCGGCGAAAAGGCTTAGTGTAGTTGCTCGCACGGTTTGCACGTCCATCAAATCGAGTCTAACGTGGCGGCTTCAAAGCTCGCCACTATAACGGAAAGCGCTCACGGGCATTTAGAACCTCTCCGCAGGCGGTCTGCTGGTTGGCGAGCAGGCGGCTTTTGTCAGAGCCACTTCGCCCTGCAGCTACCGAGAGAATTTCTTAGAGTCATTACGACATCTATTTACACGGGCGCAAGACGCTTGTCCTTGGGGGCAGCGCTCACAAGCATTGCTATTGGTTGTTACGGAGTATGGACAACAACGTGGCTGGTATCTTGTACGTCATCGCCACCCCGATCGGCAATCTGGAGGATATCAGTCAACGCGCGGTGCGTTTGTTGAACCAGGTCGATTTGATCGCCGCCGAAGACACCCGTCATACGGGCAATCTGTTGCGCCATCTCGGCATTCGCAAGCCGCTGCTCAGCTTGCACGAGCACAACGAGGAGCAGCAGCTCGGTCGCTTGCTCGGCATGCTGGCGGAAGGTCGTAACGTCGCTCTGGTCAGCGATGCCGGTACTCCGCTGGTCAGCGATCCAGGCTATCGGCTGGTGCACGCGGCGCACGTTGCCGGCGTGGTGGTTTCGCCAGTTCCTGGGCCGAGCAGTCTGATTGCTGCATTGTCGGCAGCCGGCCTGCCGACCGACCGCTTCTCCTTCGAGGGCTTTTTGCCGGCCAAAGAGGCTGCTCGTCTGAAAGCGCTGACCGCGCTTGCTAACGAGCCGCGCACTCTAGTGTTCTTCGAGTCGCCTCGACGCGTGCTAGCTGCGGTCGCCGATATGGTCGCCGCTTTCGGCGCCGATCGCGAAGGTGCGATTGCCCGGGAGCTGACCAAAGCGTTCGAAACCATCCGAGTAGGGCCATTAGGCGAGTTGCAGGCGTGGTTAATGGCCGACCCGGATCAGCAACGCGGCGAGTTCGTGTTGATGGTTGCGGGGCAGCGAGCGGTTGCGAAGGAGGGTGATGGGGAGGAGGCTGAGCGCATCCTAAAGATACTGCTCGCAGAGCTTCCGGTTCGGCAGGCGGCCGGCTTAGCGGCGGAGCTGACCGGCTTGCCGCGCAACCGGCTCTATGAATTGGCTTTGACTCTGCGGGAGGGCGGGTCGTAGCGGCTGGCAACGGCGGACACCTCGAGCGAGATTTTAGATGTTAGAAGCCGAGCTTTATTTTTTGATGAATTTCTGATGGCTGCCAGGGGTTTATTAAATTTTTATTTCTTGATAAATTGCGTGCGTCGCTCCGCAAGGGAGCGATGAGAGGGCACTCTACTCTCTCCGGAATAGTTCCAAGGAAAAGGGGCATCATAATGAAAATAATCCGAGTCCTTTTTTTTGTCTTTACACTTTTTGCTCTTCCACTTGCAGCGATCGCTGCTGAGCCGGTGAACATCAATACGGCCGATGCGGAGACGCTAGCAAGTAGCTTAAAGGGCATTGGCTTGAGCAAGGCGAAGGCGATAGTTGCTCACCGCGAGGCCAATGGTCCTTTCGAGAGCGCCGATGACCTCATGCAAGTAAAAGGCATCGGCGAGAAGACCGTTGACTCGAACCGCGACCTGATTCTGGTCGAGTAGTTGGTTCGCGAGGCCGCGAGAGCGGGTTGCTCGCGGCCTCGCGTTAAGCAGCTTGGCTTCAACCCTGCCATGGCGAGTCTGTCCATCCCATCCGGCCTTTATGGCCACTGCCGCAGCAACCGCCGGCCGGTGTCGCTGCCACGTCTAGCGGGGCGTGGCGCGCTGGTGTTCGATCTGCTGAGGCCAAGCGGATAACCGGTATAATCCGCCGCTAGCCGCGGGCTGGAGTAAGAGGCCTTCTCTGCAGGAGAGAGGCCGGCTCGCCAGCGATGGGAAAGACCATCAGCAGCCTCCACTATCTTTTAACCCTGGCTTTCGCGCCCACGCCCTCTCCGGCATCATGCGGCTGCGGTGCCTGGACCGGCTTTTTTATTATCCGACTACACGGCGTGGAGATTTTCAGTATGCATAAACGAATTCGCAAAGCGGTCTTTCCGGTCGCTGGTCTGGGTACCCGCTTCCTCCCGGCGACCAAGGCAAACCCGAAAGAGATGTTGCCGATCGTCGATAAACCGCTGGTGCAGTACGCGGCGGAAGAAGCCATTGCCGCCGGGATCGAAGTGCTGATCTTTATTACTGGGCGTAACAAGCGCGCCATCCCGGACCACTTCGATAAGGCCTATGAGCTCGAAAACGAGCTGGGCCAGCGCGGCAAGCTGCAGCATCTGGAAGAAGTCCAGAATATCATTCCGAAAGGAGTGACCTGCGTTTATATCCGGCAAGCGGAAGCTCTTGGTTTAGGGCATGCCGTGCTGTGTGCCGAGGCGGTGGTCGGTGATGAGCCGTTTGCGGTCATTCTGGCCGATGACCTGATCAGCAGCGCTAACGGCAAAAACTGCCTGCAGCAGATGGTAGAGCAGTACAACGAGCACGGCGGCAGCCTGCTCGGCGTCGAACGCGTGCCCAAGGAGCACACCGATCGCTACGGTGTTGTCAGCGTCGGCGAGATGCGGCAGCGGCTTGGCCAGCTGGAGGCTATTGTTGAGAAGCCTTCGCCCGCGCAGGCGCCGTCGAACCTGGGGGTCGTCGGTCGCTACATCCTGAGCCCAAGTGTATTCGCAGCGCTCAAGACCATTAGGCCGGGCGCCGGTGGCGAGATTCAGTTGACCGACGCGATTGCCGACTTGATCAAGCGCGAGCCGGTATTCGCCTATGAGTTCGAAGGCCGACGCTACGATTGCGGCGACAAGCTCGGTTATCTGCAGGCGACGGTGGAGTATGCCCTCAAGCATCCAGAGCTGGGCGAGGCTTTCACGGCTTACCTGCGTACTTTGAGCGACGCGCGGGCGGTGGTCTGAGCTGCAGGCAACCGCGGAGCGCCGGCTTGGCCGGCGCTCCGGATGAAGTCCCGGCCGTCCAGGCTCTGGCGCTGCGTTGATTTCTTTCTGGCCGAACCCCAATCCGCTGCGTGAGGTTTGTTCGCGCTGCGAGGTTCCAACGTGGGTGAGTTCGATCGCCAGCAACAGGCAAGGCCGCCGCAACACCAGGCACGTCAACCCGGGCGTGAATCCGAGATGCGGCCAGAGCCAGTCTATATCCGTGATGATTACCGAGGCAGCGGCAAGCTTGCTGGCAAGGCAGCGCTGATCACCGGTGGTGACAGTGGCATTGGCCGAGCAGTTGCAGTGCACTTTGCTCGCGAGGGCGCCGATGTCAGCATCGTTTATCTGAGCGAGCACGAAGACGCCAAGGAAACCCAGCGGCTGGTGGAGCGGGAGGGGCAGCGTTGCCTGACCATCAGTGGCGATGTCGGCGACCCCGACATCTGCGCACGGGCGGTGCGCACCCATATGGAGCGGCTAGGGCGACTCGACGTGCTGGTCAACAATGCCGCCGAGCAACATGTCCAGTCGCGCTTCGAAGATATTTCGCTAGAGCAATTGGAGCGCACCTTCCGCACCAATTTCTTTGCCTACTTCGCTCTGGCGAAAGTCGCGGTCGCTCATTTGGGTGAAGGTGGCGTAATCATCAACACCACCTCTATCACCGCTTACCGGGGGAGCAGTCATCTGATCGACTATTCCGCTGCCAAGGGGGCGATCGTTGCTTTTACCCGCTCACTTTCCAGTGCATTGGTCGAGCGCGGCATTCGCGTCAACGGAGTGGCCCCCGGTCCTATCTGGACGCCGCTGATTCCGGCGACCTTCGATGCGGAGCATGTCAAGAGCTTCGGTAGTGACACGCCGATGGGGCGTGCCGGTCAGCCGGCGGAAGTAGCGCCATGCTATGTACTACTGGCTTCCGCCGATGGCTCCTACATGACCGGGCAGGTGCTGCATCCGAACGGGGGCAGCTTCATCGAGACTTGAAGGCTGTGTCTGCCTGTAAGGGAGGCAGAGCAAGCGCTGGATCTTGCGTGAAGACGCGAGGCTCGCAGAGCCCAGCAGCAGCTTGCCCTGCGTTCCGCGATCAGCACATCGCGCCTGCATCCCGACGGCATGCTCGCTTTTGCCGCGCGGTTACTTCAGCAGTTCCGGGGTGCAGTACGGCTGAATTTCCCGAATGATGCCGGCGAAAACGCGCGGGTTGCCGGCGACGACGTTGCCACTCTTGAGATGTCCCGGCCCGCCGGTGAAGTCGCCGACGACGCCGCCGGCTTCCTGAATCAGCAGCAGACCGGCCGCCATATCCCAGGGGGCGAGGCCGATTTCCCAGAAGCCATCGAAGCGGCCGGCAGCGACGTAAGCCAGATCCAGCGCAGCGGCGCCAGGGCGGCGGATGTCGGCGGCAAGCCGGCTCAGGGCCTTGAACATGCCGAGGTAGGCATCGATGTGCTGCTGCGCCTTGTGCGGGAAGCCGGTGCCGAGCAGCGCCCCTTCTAACCCTTGGCGCTGCGAGACGCGGATGCGCCGGCCATCGAGTTGGGCGCCGCCGCCACGATTGGCAGTCCACAGCTCCTGGCGCACCGGGTCGTAGATCACGCCAACTTCGAGCCGGCCGCGATGGCGCAGGGCGATGGAGACAGCAAAATGCGGTACGCCGTAGAGAAAGTTGGTGGTGCCGTCCAGTGGGTCGATCACCCACTGAAATTCGTCTTCGCCCTGGGCCCCACTTTCCTCACCGAGGATGCCGTGATGGGGGTAGGCCTTGCGGAGGACGCCGATGATCTCCTGCTCGGCCAGACGGTCGACTTCACTGACGAAGTCGTTGCGGCCCTTGGTTTCGATCGTCAGCGTATCGAGCCGATCCATGTGGCGAGAGATGATGTTGCCGGCGCTGCGGGCGGCGCGCACGGCGATATTGACCATTGGATGCATGGAGGGTGACTTCGTGGTTGCGCGGCTGAAAAAAAGAGCGGGGCAAGCATACCAGCAAGCCTTGCTCGATAGTAGGGATGGCAATGTTGGGATCAAACCTGCGGCTGTGGTTTGCTACCATGACCGCCGGTTTGCAAGGCGCAACACATGAATTTCGACAATATCCGCATCGTTCTGGTTGGTACGACCCATCCTGGCAACATCGGCTTTGCCGCGCGCGCTTTGAAAACCATGGGACTTAGCCGGCTGCACTTGGTCGCACCGGCAGCTTTCCCGCACCCGCAGGCCGAAGCGAACGCGACCCATGCCAGCGACGTGCTGGCCGCCGCTCAGGTGCATGCCGAGCTGGATGCGGCGCTGACCGGCGCTGGGTTGGTCGCCGGGGTTACCGCGCGCACGCGCCGCATGAGTGCGCCATCTATCGACCTGCGCAGTTTCGCCCAGCGCGCCGCTGCCGAAAGTCGGCAGTATCCGGTGGCGCTGCTGTTCGGGCGCGAACACTCGGGGTTGAGCAATGAGGAGCTCGACCGCTGTCAGTATGTTGTCCATATCCCAGCCAGCCCCGAGTACGGCGTGTTGAACCTTGGGGCTGCCGTGCAAGTGGTCGCTTATGAGCTGTTCATGGCGGCGCAGGAGCCGGCCATCGAGGCCGCCGGCTCTCCCGCCTCCTTCGAGCATCTGGAGGGGCTCTATGGTCATCTTGAGCGGGTGCTGGATGAGGTCGGCTTTCTGCGCCAGCGCAATCCGGACTTGCTCATGCGTCGTCTGCGTGCAGTGTTTGGCCGGGCCCGCCCGGATCAGTCGGAGGTCGATGCGTTGCGTGGTGCGCTGGCTGCGATAGAGCGTCGGCTAAGGCCTTAGTTGTCGCTTTTGCCCCGCAATGTTTGGGCCGGGCCTGGGCGCGCTTTGATCATCTGGCGATCGCGACTCACATCTCTACCGGTCGGAGCGATGCGCAGCCACAAGCGGCCTGGATGGGAGCTGTAACTCTTCTCGCTGTGTAAACAGCCGACAGAAGCCGATATTCTGTTTGGCTTATCGGTCGACGACCGCCACGCGACCAGCGTTGAGTTTTCGCCGTCGCGTACCCGTTGTTTCCGGTTTTAAGGACAGGTTTCTTATGTTGGCCAGGCTGAAAGAAGATATCCGCTGCGTCATGGAGCGCGATCCGGCTGCACGCAACGCCTTCGAGGTGATTACCTGCTATCCGGGCCTGCATGCCTTGCTAATGCACCGTTTCAATCATTGGTTGTGGCGGCATGGCCTGCGCTGGCTGGCGCGTTTCCTCGCCATGTTCGCGCGCTGGCTGACCGGTATTGAAATCCATCCCGGTGCCAGCATCGGCCGGCGCTTTTTCATCGATCACGGCATGGGAGTCGTCATCGGTGAGACGGCGGAAATCGGCGATGGCTGCACGCTCTACCACGGCGTCACTTTGGGCGGTACCAGCTGGGAGAAAGGCAAACGCCATCCCACGCTCGAGGACGACGTTGTCGTCGGCGCCGGCGCCAAAATTCTCGGCCCGATCCGGGTCGGCGCCGGCAGCCGGGTCGGTTCCAACGCGGTCGTGGTCAAAGATGTGCCAGCGGGTGCGACCATGGTTGGGGTGCCGGCGCGACAAGCGGTGGCCCGTGGCGATCGCAGCCAGCAGCGTGAAGCCGTGGCTCAGCGGATTGGTTTCGACGCCTACGGCGCGACCAAGGACATGGCCGACCCCGTCGTCAACGCCATCAATGCGCTGCTTGATCACATTCACGTGACCGACCGGCGCCTACAGGAAATGTGCGTTGCGGTGCGCCAGCTTGGCGGGAAGCTGCCCGAAGCGGAAGTCTCCGGGCTCGATCCATGCAATTTCACCGGCCTGAACGGTTTGTCGCCTGGGTCTGCGGAGCGCAAGCACGATGAGCAGTCGGCCGATCGCTGAAGACGAGCGCATCGTTTATTTGGACAACGCCGCCACTACGCCGTTGGACCCGCGAGTGCGGGCCCGCATGCTGGACTGGCTGGGCTGCGACGCCGGCTTCGGCAATCCGGCCAGCGCCCATGAACTTGGCCGCAGCGCCGCGGCCGAAGTCGAGCGGGCGCGGGCGCAGGTGGCTACACTGCTAAATGCAGCGCCGGCGGAAATCGTCTGGACTTCAGGTGCGACCGAATCCAACAACCTCGCCATCCTCGGCGCCGCCCGGGCTGCTGGCGAGCGGCGCGGCCGGCGGATCATCACCCTGCGCAGCGAGCACGCCTCGGTGCTGGAGCCCTGCCGGCAGCTGGCGCGCGAAGGCTTCGAGCTTGTTGAGCTGCCGGTAGCGGCGGATGGAGTGCTGGACCTGGGGCAACTGGCGGAAGCGCTGCGCGAGCGTACCTGCCTGGTCTCCATCGGAGCGGTCAATAACGAATCCGGGGTGCGCCAGCCTCTGCCGGAGATCGCTGCGCTGGTAAAGGCGCAGGGAGCGCTGCTGCATGTCGACGCGGTGCAGGCTGCCGGACGGCTACCGCTGGATGTCGGGATCGGCGTCGACCTGATGTCGCTGTCGGCTCATAAGGTATATGGCCCCAAAGGCGTTGGCGCGCTGTTCGTGCGGCGCCAGCCGCGGGTGCGGCTGCAGCCGTTGCTGTACGGTGGCGGACAAGAGTTCGGGCTGCGGCCGGGAACCGTGGCAGTACATCAGGTTGCCGGCATGGGTGAAGCGTTCCAGCTGGCTGCCGGCGCGCTGGAAACGGAGCCAGGACGTTTGGCCGAGCTCAAGCAGCGGCTTTGGCACGGCTTGCAGGATCTGGAAGGCGTTTTGCTCAACGGCCGGACCGATGGCGCGCCGCATATACTCAATGTGGCATTTGTCGGCGTGCATGGCGAAGCGCTGGCAGCCGAGCTGCCGCGGCTGGCCGCGTCCGCCAGTTCTGCCTGCACTTCGGCGCAGGGGGGAATGTCGCATGTGCTGCGTGCCATGGGGGTGCCGGAGCAGTTGGCGCACGCCAGCTTGCGACTGAGCGTCGGGCGGTTCACCTTGGAACAAGATGTCGACTTGGCGGTCGAATGGATTGCTTCGGCGGTACGGCACCTGCGCGCGTTTTCGCCCGTCTGGCGAGCGTGGCGCACTGGCGTACCGCTCGACATGTTGTATGGTGGTAGATCGGCCGATGCAGCTTGATGTACCTCTATCGCCGGCGGTTGCGGCGCTATTCGTAGACCCACAACACGCCGGCAAGCCACGGTCGGGGCTGTTTCGGCACGGGATAGCCGGTGCTGTCAAAAACGGCAGCCTGGTTGAGTTCTGGATAGCCACGCAGGAGGGCCGGATAGTGCAGGCCCGCTTCGAGGCATTCGGCTGTCCGGCAACCATTGCCTGTGGCGAGTGGCTGTGCCGCTGGCTGATTGGGCGCGAGGTCGAAGCGGCGCAGCGCCTGACTGGACTGGAACTGGCGGACGCGCTGGCGCTGCCGGCTGCCAAGCGGACTGTGGCGCTGGTAGCTGAAGATGCATTGAAAGCGGCTCTGGCCGCTGCTGAAGATGAAGCGGATGATGGTTCGGAGGGAGAAAGATATGGGGCTTAGTCTGACGGAAAAGGCGGCGGCGCATGTTCGGGCGATGCTGGCGAAGCGTGCCGGTGCGCAGGCATTGCGGGTGGGGATCAAGCCGAGCGGCTGTTCGGGGTTCGGCTATGTGGTCGATTATGCGGACGGAGTCGACGAAACCGACACCGTGTTCGAGCAGCATGGTGTGAAAGTGGTGGTCGACCGCAAGAGCCTGCCGTTTTTGAACGATATCGAAATCGACTTCGTACGAGAAGGACTCAATCAGCGCTTCGATTTCCGCAATCCGAACGCCAAGGCGACCTGCGGCTGCGGTGAAAGTTTCGCTGTATAGCGTTAAATTGCCGATCCTGGTACGCACGAGTACACTACGCGACGCTTTCCCATGGGCCCGCGTTCTGCGGGCTTTGCGCGTTTAAGCTCAACCGAGGAATTTCGATATGGCGGTAGAACGTACCCTCTCCATCATCAAGCCGGACGCCGTTGCCAAGAACGTGATCGGCGAGATTTACACCCGCTTCGAGCGTGCCCGCCTGAAGATCATCGCCGCGAAGATGGTGCAACTGTCCCGCGAGCAGGCCGAGGGTTTCTATGACGTCCACCGGAGCCGGCCGTTCTTCAACGACCTGGTCGAGTTCATGATTTCCGGCCCCGTTATGATTCAGGTTCTGGAAGGCGAAGATGCCATCCGTAAAAATCGTGAGATCATGGGCGCCACCAATCCCAAGGAAGCCGCGGCCGGCACCCTGCGCCACGACTTCGCCGACAGCATCGACGCCAATGCGGTGCACGGCTCCGACGGTCCGGATACCGCCAAGCAGGAAATTGCGTATTTCTTCAAAGACGATGAGCTCTGCCCCCGGAATTAATCCGCGCTCGCCGGCTCAGCCGGCGAAGCTCAACCTGCTCGACCTTGACCGCAAGGCGATGGAGGGCTTCTTTGCCGATCTCGGCGAGAAGCCCTTTCGCGCCACGCAGTTGATCAAGTGGATACACCAGCGTGGCGTCGCCGATTTCGCCGCCATGACCGACCTCAGCAAAGCGTTGCGCGCCAAGCTGGAAGAAGTCTGTGAAGTGCGCCTGCCGGAGGCGGTATTCGATCAGCGCTCTGCCGACGGCACTCGCAAGTGGCTATTGCGCCTCGATGGCGGCAACGCGATCGAGGTGGTATTCATCCCCGAGCCTAACCGCGGCACCCTGTGTGTATCGTCGCAGGTCGGCTGTGCGCTGGAGTGCAGTTTCTGCTCGACCGCTACCCAAGGTTTCAATCGCAACCTGTCGGTTGCCGAAATCATCGGTCAGCTCCGTTTTGCCACCACCGCCCTGGCTGAGGAAGGTCTCAGCGTCACCAACGTGGTGTTCATGGGCATGGGCGAGCCGTTGTTGAATTTCAACAACGTGGTGTCGGCGTCCAGTTTGATGACCGACGACGATGCTTATGGCCTGTCCAAGCGGCGGGTGACAATCTCCACCAGTGGTGTGGTGCCGGCGCTGTACCGCTTGGCCGAGGCCACCGACGTGAGCCTGGCCGTCTCGCTACATGCGCCTGAGGACGCGTTGCGCGATGAGCTGGTGCCGATCAACAAGAAATACCCCATTGCCGAACTGCTGCCGGCCTGCAGTAACTATATCGCCGGTAAGCCGCATCGGCGGATCACGTGGGAATACGTGATGTTGGACGGCGTCAATGACCATGAGGCGCACGCCCATCAGCTGGCAAAGCTGCTGCACGGCATCCCCTCCAAGATCAACCTGATTCCATTCAACCCTTTCCCGGGATCGGCTTACCGGCGTTCCAAGCCGGAGCAGATCCAGCGCTTTGCCCGCATCCTGCAGGAGGCGGGCTACGTGACAACGACGCGCAAGACCCGGGGAGATGATATCGACGGTGCCTGCGGACAGCTGGTCGGCAAGGTGCAGGACCGCACTAAGCGTCGCTTCCGCCGCGAACAACAACAACCACCTGCGGAGATGTAATTCGATGGCCACGCGTTCGCTGCTTTTGGCAGTGATGTTGCTGCTGGCGGGCTGTACGACTACGCAATCCGGAACCCCGACGGAGAGCGAGAAAGCTGCACGCATCAACACCCAGCTGGGCATTGCATACCTGCGTCAGGACAATTTGGATCAGGCACTGGACCGTCTGACTAAGGCGGTTCAGCAGGATCCGGGTTACGCCGAGGCGCATGCTGTACTGGCCGTGCTCCACCATCGTCTCGGGCAGCATGACGATGCCGGCCGGCATTATCGACGGTCGGTGGCGCTGGCGCCAGATGATTCCGCGCTGCGAAACAATTACGGTCAGTTCCTGTGCGAGCGTGGCAGCATAGACGAGGCCGAGCGGCACCTGAAGCGGGCGGCCGCCAACCCACTTTATCGCACCCCCGAAATACCGCTCAGCAACGCCGGTGTCTGCCTGCTGCGGGCGGGGCGCGAGGAGGTCGCGGAAAGTTATTTCCTGGAGGCGCTGCGGCACAATCCAAGCTTTGCCCGGGCGTTGTATGCCATGGCCGAGCTGCGCCAGCGGGCCGGCGAGTCGTTGTCAGCGCGAGGGTTTTACCAGCGCTATCTGGCTGTTGCGCCGCAGACGGCGGAAAGTCTCTGGCTCGGCATCCAGATCGAGCGGGTACTAGGGGACAACGACGCCGTTGGCAGCTACGGTATGTTGCTGAAGGGCAAGTTTCCTGACAGCGAGGAAACCCGTCGACTGATCGAGTTGGAGAAACAGAATGGTTGAAGCGCTCGATGACGAAAATGTGCAGACGGTTCCAGCTCAGGCGCCGGGGCGTCTTCTGCGGGCAGCGCGTGAGCGCAAGGGTCTGAGCCTGCAGGATGCTGCCGACAGCCTTAACCTCATGCGGGGCATTATCGAAGCCATCGAGGCCGATCGCTACGATCTTCTGCCGCCGCGCACCTTCCTGAAGGGGTATCTGCGGTCGTATGCCAGGCTGGTCGAGATCAAGGAATACGACGTGCTGGCCGCCTTTGAACTGCAGCATCCGGAGCCGGGGCCAGAGTCGATCCAGTTGGCGCTGCCGCGGGATCGGACACAGCCGCGCGGACACTGGCTGAAATGGCTGGTGTTGTTGCTTGCCCTGGTGCTGCTTAGCTATGCCGCTTATCAAGGGTATGTGCTGCGGGGGGAGCCGGATACAGCGGCCGCGACCGTAGGCGACGATGAGGTGGCCTTGCCGCAGGAGTCGGCGGCAAACGAGGCTCCACTGCCAGAAAGCGAGGTGGTAGCCGCGGTACAAGCGCCGGCAGCGCCGGTGGATAGCGGCCAACCTGCAGAACAGCGGTTGCCGGAAGAACAGTCGCCGGCCGTGGAACAAGCGGTAGTTGCGCCTGTGGCACCGGTGCCGGCGCCAGCTGCGGCGCCGGTGCAGGCGGAGGCACGAGCGCAAGCACCGGCGGCGGAGGCAATGCTGGTGATAGAGGTGGCCGGCGAGTCCTGGGTCCAGATCACCGATGCGGCCGGCGCTGCCGTCCATAGTGCTCTGGTCCAAGGCCCACGCACTCTGAACATCAGCGGGAAGCCGCCGTTCCGGCTGACTATCGGCAACGCCGAGGCGGTAGTGGTGCGTTATGACGGCAAGCCGGTGCCGCTAGCGCCATATATCCGCCGGGACGTAGCGCGGCTGACCGTGCCCTTGTCGCGCTGATTCCATCGCCCCAGCAACTAAATCAGATCGAGGTTGGTGTGTCCGTTTCCGTACAAAGCATTCGCGGTTTTGCCGACATTCTGCCTGCCCGCACGCCGTTGTGGCGGCATGTCGAGCGCGTTGTGCGGGACACTCTCGACAGCTACGGCTACGAGGAGATTCGTCTGCCGCTGGTCGAGCGCACCGAACTGTTCCGGCGCTCCATCGGTGAAGTAACCGACATCGTCGAGAAAGAGATGTATACCTTCGATGACCGCAATGGCGAGAGCCTTACGTTGCGGCCCGAAGGTACGGCCGGTTGTGTGCGCGCCTGTCTTGAGCATGGCCTGCTCCACAATGCGCAGCCGCGGCTGTGGTACGCCGGCCCGATGTTTCGCTACGAACGGCCGCAAAAGGGCCGCTTTCGTCAGTTCCACCAGATCGGCGTCGAAGTTTTCGGCATGTCCGGGCCCGATATCGATGCCGAGGTGATTCTGCTGAGCGCCCGGATTCTGCGGCGCCTCGGGTTGGAGGATGTGCGGCTGCAGCTGAACTCGCTGGGCAGCTCTGCGGCCCGCGCTGCTTTCCGGGAACAGCTGGTGGCGTATTTCCGCGAGCATAGCGACGCGCTCGACGAAGATAGCCAGCGGCGACTGGAGAGCAATCCGCTGCGGATCCTCGACAGCAAGAACCCCGCCATGCAGGCCCTGATCGAGCGGGCACCGAAGCTGCCGGACTGCCTCGACGAAGAATCGCAAGCGCATTTCCAGCAGTTGCGGCAGATGCTCGATGCCGCCGGTATCTCTTATGAACTGAATCCACGCTTGGTGCGCGGCCTCGATTACTACGGCCGGACGGTGTTCGAGTGGGTGACCGACCGGCTTGGGGCACAGGGCACGGTGCTAGCGGGTGGGCGCTTCGATGGTCTGGTCGAGCAGCTAGGCGGCCGGCCGACGCCGGCGATCGGTTTCGCCATGGGGGTAGAGCGCTTGGTCGCGCTGCTGGAAGAGCGGGAGCAGGCGGTTACCGCCGCGCCGCACGCTTACATGGTGCTGGTGGGAGAGCAGGCGATCGCCGCTGGCTTGCCGCTGGCCGAGCGGTTGCGCGACGCTTTGCCACGGCTGCGGTTGCTGGTCAACAGCGGCGGCGGCAGCTTCAAGAGCCAGTTCAAGCGAGCGGACCGTAGCGGTGCTCGGTTTGCACTTATTATTGGCGATGGTGAAGCCGCTGCTGGCACGATAACGGTAAAGGACTTGCGCACCGAGGCCGGTCAGGACGAGCTGGCTCAGACGCAGCTGGCAGCTCGACTGAACCAACTGCTGGCGCAGGATTAGCACTTTGGGGATGAAAGACCGATGAATTATTCAGACGACGAACAGGTAGAAGCGCTGCGCGCCTGGTGGCGTGAGAATGGTCGTCCGATCATTGCTGGCGTAGTAATTGCGGTTGTGGCGCTGGTCGGTTGGCAGCAATGGGATGCCTACAAGCGGGAGCGCGCCGAGCAGGCGTCCGCCGAGTATCAGGTCTTTCGGGAACAGATTCTGGCGAAGCCGCCTGCCGAGGGCGCCGTAACGCGCGGTGCCGAGATCTTGCAGCAATATGGCAACACCCCCTATGGGCCGTTGACGGCGTTGCTGCTGGCTCAGTACCACGTCGACAAGGGCGAGCTCGACCAAGCTGCGGAGCAGCTGCGCTGGGTGGTGAAGGAAGCTGGCGGCGAGCCGGTGGGGGCGCTGGCCAAACTGCGTCTGGCGCGGGTGCTGAGCGCACAGCAGAAATACGATGAGGCTCTGGCGGCGCTAGAGTCAGCACCTCAGCCGCTGGCGTCGGAATATCAGGAGGTGCGCGGTGATGTGTTGGCTGCTGCCGGTCGCCATGACGCCGCGGTTGCCGCTTATCGCGCGGCGCTGAACGATCAGGAGCTGATACCACAGCGGCGCACGCTGATCGAGCTGAAGCTGAATGACCTAGGTGTCAGCGCGGAGCCCGCCGCGTGATGAACCGGCTGGGTGCCTTGCTGCTGATGCTTGCGCTTGCCGGCTGCAGCAGCTTCGGCGGCGGTACGCGTGAA
>DASULL010000381.1:0-5111 GCA_036278215.1 Gammaproteobacteria bacterium
GGACCATCTTCTTCAGGCGCTGCACCGTCTTGACGATGAATTTGGACACCGGCGGGAAGAAATCCGCCACGCTGGTGATCAGGACCGTTTCCACCTGGCTCTTCGGGATAACGGCCTCTAGCTTGTCGGCGAACATGTCGATCATCAGCAGCAGGCGCGCGCCGGAGTCGCTGAGCGCATGCTCGATTTCCGATGGCACATACAGCGGATTGATGTTGACGATCACGCAGCCGGCCTTAGCGGCACCGAACAGGAAGATGGGGTAGGCAAGGCAGTTCGGGCTCTGGATGGCGACCCGATCGCCCTTGGCCAGCCCGAGCTCGAAGCGCAGATAAGCAGCGAACTGGTCGGTCAGCCGCTCCATTTCGGCGAAGCTGAGCGTGCCTGCGGTACCGGTTGGCAACAACGTGGTGAAGGCCGGCTGCTCGGCATACTGCTGGCTGGCTTTACTGACCAGATCGCCCAGATTGCGATAATCGATCGTGCCAAGCTCGGCTTTGCTCTGTCCTGAGTAGTGTTTCAGCCACGGCCTGGAATCGTACGCCTCGAATCCGTTTAGTGAACTGGGAATTGAGTCGGCTGGTAGTTGGTCGACAGTGTTGTCTGTCATGATTCTTTCTCCTCCAAAAGACTGGCCTGCATCTGCTGCGCTGTGGGGTTAAACGTTTTTATCTCTTGCCGGTATTCTATTGCGCCGGCTTTCGACCCCTACTTGTGTGGACTAGAAATGACGGGCCGTCAACTGGGTGACGGCCCGTTTTCTCCACAAAGGTAGCTAGCGCTCAGGCTTCCAGCAGAAAATCCGCTTCGTCCATTTCCATCAGGTTGGCTGCGCCGGACTCGATGGCGGCTACGTGTGCGCGGGTGCGCGGCAGAATCCGCTCGAAGTAGAAACGGGCGGTCTGCAGCTTGGCCTTGTAGAAGCCTTCTTCCGTGGTGCCGGCGGCGAGCTTGTCGCTGGCGACAGCGGCTGCGGCGGTCCAGAAGTAGGCGAGCGCGGCGTAGCCGGAGTACATCAGGTAATCCACCGTGGCGGCACCGGCCTCGTCCGGATTCTGCATGGCTTTCATGCCGATCTTCATGGTCAGCTCGCCCCATTCCTTGTTGAGCTGGTTCAGCGGCTCGACCAAGTGCTGGATCGCGGCATTGCCCTCGTTGGCCTGACAGAACTTGTGCACCACCTTGGTGAAGCTCATCAGGGCCTTGCCTTGGCTGCCCAGCACCTTGCGGCCCAGCAGGTCCAGCGCCTGAATGCCGGTGGTGCCCTCGTACAGGGTGGAGATACGAGCGTCGCGCGCGTTCTGCTCCATGCCCCACTCGGCGATGTAGCCGTGGCCGCCGAACACCTGCATGCCGTGGTAGGCGGATTCGACGCCAACCTCCGTCAGGAAGCCCTTGGCGATAGGGGTCAACAGCGCCAGCTGGGACTCGGCGTCCGCTTTGGCCGCTTCGTCCTCGCTGTGATGGACGATGTCGACCAGCTTGGAGCAGTAGTACAGCAGTGCTCGGCCACCTTCGGCAAAGGACTTGATGGTTAGCAGCATGCGGCGCACGTCCGGATGGACGATGATCGGGTCGGCCGGCTTGTCGGGCGCCTTGGGACCGGTCAGCGCGCGCATCTGCAGCCGCTCGCGGGCATAGCGCACCGCACCCTGCAGCGCCACCTCAGTGTGCGCCAGACCCTGCAGGGCGGTGCCCATGCGGGCCGAGTTCATGAAGGTGAACATGCAGTTGAGGCCGCGGTTCGGCGGGCCGATCAGGAAGCCGGTGGCGCCGTCGAAGTTCAGCACGCAGGTGGCGTTGCCGTGAATGCCCATCTTGTGCTCGATAGAGCCGCAGGTCACGCCATTGCGCTCGCCGACTTCGCCGCTGTCATCTGGCAGGAATTTCGGCACGATGAACAGCGAGATGCCCTTGGTGCCGGCCGGTGCATCCGGCAGGCGCGCCAGCACGATGTGGACGATGTTTTCGGCCATGTCGTGCTCGCCGGCGGAGATGAAGATCTTGGTGCCGGTGATCTTGTAGCTGCCATCGGCCTGCGGCTCGGCGCGGGTGCGCAACAGGCCGAGATCGGTACCGCAGTGCGGTTCGGTCAGGCACATGGTGCCGGTCCACTGACCGGGCACCAGCTTGGTGAGATAGGTCTGCTTCTGCTCATCGGTGCCGTGCGCCTGAATGGTGCGCTTGGCGCCATGCGACAGCCCAGGGTACATACCCCAGGCCCAGTTGGCCTGGCCGGTCATCTCCGACAGGGCAAAAGCGAGCGATTCCGGCAGCCCCTGGCCGCCGAACTCCACCGGCGCGGCGAGGGATGGCCAGCCGCCCTCGACGAACTGCTGGTAGGCTTCCTTGAAGCCGGTAGGGGTTTTGACCACACCGCCTTCGCTCCAGGTGCAGCCTTCCTGATCGCCGACGCGATTCAGCGGTGCCAGCACCTGCTCGCAGAACTTGGCGCCTTCTTCCAGGATCGCCTGGACTACGTCGGGCGTCGCTTCTTCGAAGCCGGGCATGTTCTTGTAGTGTTCTTCGTATCCCAGCAGTTCATTGCGGACGAACTGTATGTCTCGCAGTGGTGCTTTGTATTCGGGCATGACGATAAACCTTCGCGTGATAGAAAAATGAATTGGCTGTGGCCCAGCGGGCTGATTCTCCGCCGCCGCGTGCAGCGGCGGAGAAAAGAGGGGCTTACACCACTTCGAACAGCCCTGCGGCGCCCATGCCGGTGCCGACGCACATGGTCACCACCACGTACTTGGCGCCGCGGCGCTTGCCCTCGATCAGGGCATGGCCGGTGAGGCGGGAGCCGGTTGCGCCATACGGGTGGCCGACGGCGATCGCACCGCCGTTGACGTTCAGCCGGTCATCGGGAATGCCGAGCTTGTCGCGGCAGTAGAGCACCTGCACCGCGAATGCCTCGTTCAGTTCCCACAGGTCGATGTCGTCGACGGTCAGGCCGGCACGCTTAAGCAGCTTTGGAACAGCGTAGACCGGGCCGATCCCCATCTCGTCCGGCTCGCAGCCGGCCACGGCGAAGCCGCGGAAGATGCCGAGCGGGTTCAGGTTGCGGCGCTCGGCCTCCTGGGCGCTCATCAGCACGCAGGCGGAGGCGCCGTCGGAGAACTGACTGGCGTTGCCGGCGGTGATCACGCCGCCGGGAGTTGCCGGGCGGATGCCGCGCACGCCTTCCAGCGTGGTGTCCGGGCGAATGCCCTCGTCGGCCGAGACGGTCACTTCCTTAGTGATCATCGCGCCGGTGGCTTTGTCGGTGGTGCCCATGATGGTGGTCATCGGCACGATCTCGTCGTCGAACTTGCCGGCCTCACGGGCGGCGGCGGCACGCTGCTGGCTGCGGGCGCCGTACTCGTCCTGCGCTTCCTTGGAGATGTTGTAGCGCTTGGCTACGGTTTCCGCGGTCTGCAGCATGGTCCAGTAGAGCTCCGGCTTGTGCTTGGCGAGCCACTCTTCCTGGATGTAGGTGGTATTGACGTTGGCTTGCACGGTGGAGATGGACTCAACGCCGCCGGCCACCATGATCGGCGCCTTGTCGACGATGATGTGCTGCGCCGCCATGGCGATGGCCTGCAGGCCGGAGGAGCAGAAACGGTTGACGGTGGCGCCGGCGACGCTGACCGGCAGGCCGGCGCGGATGGCGGCCATGCGGGCGACGTCGTTGCCCTGGGAACCTTCCGGCAGGGCGCAACCGAAGATCACGTCGTCGATTTCGCCGCCCTCGACGCCGGCGCGCTCGACGGCGTGCTGAATGGCGTGGGCAGCCAGGGTGGCGCCATGGGTCATGTTGAAACCGCCGCGCCAGGACTTCGCCAGCGGCGTGCGGGCGGTGGATACGATCACTACGTCAGTCATGTCATTCTCCTGGTCGACGGGGCGGGCCAGGCCGCCCCGTCGCAAAGCCTTAGTTGAACGTCTTGCCTTCGGCGGCGAGCTTGGCGAGCAGCGGGGCCGGCTGCCAGAACTTGCTGTCGGCGCCGGGCCTGGCGGCGAACTGCTGCATGGTGCGCGCCACGTTCATCAGCCCGACCCGATCGGCGTAGAACATCGGACCGCCGCGGAAGACCGGGAAGCCGTAGCCGGTGAGATAAGTGATGTCGATATCGGAAGCGCGCAGGGCGATGCCTTCCTCGAGAATGCGCGCCCCTTCGTTCACCAGCGCATAGACGCAGCGCTCGACGATCTCCTTGTCGGAAATCTTGCGCGGGGTGATGCCCATCTCCTTGCGGCACTCGTCGATCACCCGATCCACTTCCGGATCGTGCAGGGCATCACGCTTACCCGGCTCGTAGCGGTAGAAACCGGCGCCGGTTTTCTGGCCGAAGCGGCCCATTTCGCACAAGCGGTCGGCGATCACCAGACGCTTCAGGTCCGGCTTCTCGGCGTAGTGGCGCTTGCGGATGGCCCAGCCGATGTCGCCGCCGGCGAGGTCGGCCATGCGCAGCGGGCCCATGACGAAGCCGAACTTCTCGATGGCGCGGTCGATCTGCTGCGGGCTGGCACCTTCTTCCAGCATCAAGAGGGCCTCGGTCTGGTAGCGGCCGATCATGCGGTTGCCGATGAAGCCATCGCAGACGCCGGAGACCACGGCGGTCTTCTTGATCTTCTTGGCCAGCTTCATGGCGGTGGCCAGCACATCCTTGCCGGTCTTGTCGCCGCGTACCACTTCCAGCAGCCGCATGACGTTGGCCGGGCTGAAGAAGTGCAGGCCGATGACGTCCTGCGGCCGCTTGGTGAAGCTGGCGATCTGGTTCAGATCCAGCGTGGAAGTGTTGGAGGCGAGAATGGCGCCGGGCTTGCAGACCTCGTCGAGCTTGCGGAACACCTGCTCCTTCACGCCCATGTCCTCGAACACGGCCTCGATTACCAGATCGACGTCCTTGAAGTCGTCGTAGGACAGTGTGGTGCTCAGCAGGGCCATGCGCTTTTCGGCGTCGCCGGCCGACATTTTGCCCTTCTTGACCCGGCCTTCGTACACGCCCTTGATGTGGGCCACGCCGCGGTCCAGAGCTTCCTGCTTCATCTCCAGGATGGTGGCCGGAATGCCGGCGTTGAGGAAGTTGATGGCGATGCCGCTGCCCATGGTGCCGGCGCCGATGATG
>DASULL010000382.1:0-4808 GCA_036278215.1 Gammaproteobacteria bacterium
TGGCGTGGCCGGCCGGTCTGGATCGTACGGCGCACGCCCGAGATGCTGGCGAACTTGAAGAAAGTCGAGCCGGAACTCGCCGATCCGGACTCTAAAATGCACCAGCAGCCTCCCTACGCGCAGAACGAATACCGCTCGATCAAACCCGAGTATTTCGTCGTGATCGGCATCTGCACGCATCTCGGCTGCTCGCCACTGTATCGGCCGGAGGTCGGCGCGGCTGATCTGGGCGGCAACTGGCTTGGTGGGTTCTTCTGCCCGTGCCACGGTTCCAAGTTCGACTTGGCTGGCCGTGTGTTCAGCGGTGTGCCGGCGCCCACCAACTTGGTGGTGCCGAAATATCATTACGTCAGCGACAATACGATCGTGGTCGGCGAAGACGGGGGGGCGGCCTAATGACGACCAAGAGCGACAAGCCGTTAACGCGCAATCTGGCGGCTGAGGGCGCAGCGTCGAACCGTCTGCTCGCCTGGATCGATGAGCGCTTCCCGCTCACCGAGCTATGGGAAGAGCACGTTTCGAAATATTACGCACCGAAGAACTTCAACTTCTGGTACTTCTTCGGTTCGCTGGCGTTGCTGGTGCTGGTCATCCAGATCGTTTCCGGCATCTTCCTGACGATGAATTACAAGCCGGCCGGCGATCTCGCTTTCGGCTCCGTCGAATACATCATGCGGGATGTCGAGTGGGGCTGGCTGCTGCGCTATATCCACTCCACCGGCGCGTCGGCGTTCTTCGTGGTGGTGTATCTGCACATGTTCCGGGCGCTGCTGTACGGCTCCTACCGGACGCCGCGCGAGTTGATCTGGATCTTCGGCATGCTGATCTACGTGGCTCTGATGGCGGAAGCCTTCATGGGCTACCTGCTGCCGTGGGGTCAGATGTCCTACTGGGGCGCGCAGGTGATCATCAACCTGTTCGGCGCTGTGCCGTTCGTCGGCGAGGACCTGGCTGTGTGGATCCGGGGCGACTACAACGTCTCCGAGGTCACGCTGAACCGCTTCTTCGCGCTGCACGTGATCGCCCTGCCGCTGGTGCTGGTGTTCCTGGTCATTGCGCACATCATGGCGCTCCACCAGGTTGGCTCCAACAATCCGGACGGCATCGATATCAAGCAGCAGATGGGCGAGGATGGCATTCCTCTCGATGGCATTCCGTTCCACCCTTACTACACGGTCAAGGATCTGGTCGGCGTCGTCGTGTTCCTGATCGTCTTCTCGGCGGTCGTGTTCTTTGCGCCGGACTTCTTCGGTATGTTCCTGGAGGCACCCAACTTCGAGCCGGCGAACCCGCTGGTTACTCCGGATCATATCGCACCGGTTTGGTACTTCACCCCGTTCTACGCGATCCTGCGGGCGGTACCATCAATGGCCGGCTCGGCCTTCCCCGGCGTTGCCGCCATGGGTCTTGCCATCCTGGTGCTGTTCCTGCTGCCCTGGATTGATCGCGGCAGGGTTCGCTCCATCCGCTATCGCGGCCTCGGCTACAAGGTGGCGCTGATTCTGTTCGCCGTGTGTTTCGTGGTCCTCGGCTATCTCGGCCTGAAGCAGCCGACGCCGACTCTGACCGCGCTGGCGCAAATCTGCACCGTTTATTATTTCGCCTACTTCGTTTTTCTGTGGGCCTACACCCACTTTGGGTGGGAAAAGACCAAGCCGGTGCCGGAAAGGGTGACAAAATGAGAAAGCTTCTGCTTGTGCTCCTGTTTCTCGGCGCTCCCGCCCTTGGGTTCGCGGCCGGTCCTGAAATTCAGCTGATGAAGGCGCGGGTTGACAGCAGCGATACGGCTTCGCTGCAGCGCGGCGCCAAGCTGTTCGTCAACTACTGTGCCGGCTGTCATAGCGCCGAGTACATGCGCCTGACCCGGCTGGCGCAGGATCTGGATCTGCCGGCCGATCTGGTCGAGCAGTACCTGATCTTCACTGGCGCCAAGATCGGCGACACCATGCATACGGCTATGGATCCGAATGACGGCAAGCGCTGGTTCGGCGTGACTCCGCCGGATCTGACGCTGACCGCGCGTCGTCGTGGCGCCGATTGGGTGTACACTTATCTGAACACCTTCTATCGGGACGACAGCCGGCCGCTCGGCGTTAATAACCTGGTGTTCCCGGATGTCGGCATGCCGCACGTGCTCTGGAGCCTGCAGGGACTGCCCGAACCGGTGTATGCTGATGCTGGTCAAGATGGCCTGAAGATCGTCGGCGTCCGCGTGCCGGAGGGCAGCGGGCAGATGAGCGAGCGGGAATACCTTGAAGCGAGTCGCGACCTGACGAATTTCCTCGTCTACATGTCGGAGCCGATCAAATCGTACCGACAGTCGCTGGGCGTCAAGGTGATTTTGTTCCTGCTGGTGTTTCTTGTTCTCGCGTTGTTGTTGAAGAGAGAGTATTGGAAAGATATTCACTAGTGTGTCCGCGCGTCGCGGCCGGGGTGGCAGCATGACAGCGGCTAGCAGACGTTCCGTGATGACTTTGTTTTCGGGGCCGACCTGCGCCGACAGTCACCGTATTCGGTTCATGCTGGCGGAAAAGGGTATTACGCCGGAAATCGTGGAGGTCACGGCTGCCAAGCAGTCGGAGGACCTCCACGACCTCAACCCGTACGGTACCCTGCCGACTTTGGTCGACCGCGATGTCGCCCTATATTCGGCAAGTGTGATCACCGAGTACCTCGATGAGCGGTTTCCGCATCCGCCGCTGATGCCGGTCGATCCAGTCTCTCGAGCCAAGGCACGTTTGGTGCTGTATCGAATCGAGCAGGACTGGTATCGGCCGATGCGGGAGCTGGAATCGAGTGGGGCAGGTGCCGCAGCCGCGCGCAAGCTCCTCGCGGACAGCTTGACCTCGGCTGCGGATCTGTTCGCCGAAGACGCATTTTTCCTTGGCGGCGATATGACCGTCATGGATTGTGCAGTCGCGCCGCTGCTGTGGCGCCTTCTTCACTACAAGATCCGCTTGCCGGAGCAAGCCAGTGCGGTCTTCGCTTACAGCGAGCGGATCTTTGGTCGGGAGTCGTTCCAGCGCAGCCTCTCGGATGCCGAGCGGGCGATGCGTCCCTAGCCGTTGACAGCCGATACTATGACATCGAGCCGCCCTTATCTTATTCGTGCTCTTTACGAGTGGATCACCGATAACGGCCTGACACCGTACATCCTGGTGGATGCGGAAAAAGAGGGGCTGCACGCGCCATTGGAATATGCCGATAACGGCAAGCTTGTGCTCAACATCGCACCACGGGCTGTGCGTGATCTCAGAGTCGACAACGACGCTATTACTTTCAGCGCTCGCTTCGGCGGGGTGGCCCGCGACGTGTTCGTGCCGGTGCAGGCGGTGCTCGCCATTTATGCTCGTGAGAATGGCCAGGGAATGCTGTTCAACGAGCGCGAAGAGGATGACGGCACGCCGCCGCCACCCGGTGGTCCCCAAAGTAAGAGCGGTAGGCCGACTCTGCGAGTGGTGAAATAACTCCTAATCAGGAGCGCAGGGAAGCACACCGGGCGCCGCAGAGGAAGAGTCGGCCGAGCGACAAGTAAGAGCTCCTTAGTCCTTGCTGTGGAGTTAAGGCTTCTTTCTCTACGCGCTTCTCCTCTTGGCAAAGCGCCACGGCTTCGAGCGATCTGCTCCCTGTCCAGGAGGCTTACCCCGCAGCCCGGATGCAAAACAGCCACCGATGCCTACAGGCGGGGCCGTCCTTAGACGTTCGCACCCCGCCTGGGGTTGGCTTCACGGTGAGGTGCCGCTGGCCTTCAGCGGGCAATCTCGAACAGGCGAACTACCTTGGATACGCCGCTGACCCGCCGAGCTTGGTCGCTGGCTGCGTCGGCTTCGGCCGGAGTCACGAGGCCCATCAGGTAAACCACATTGCGCTCGGTCACCACCTTCACCCGGGTCGGATCGAAGCCAGGCAGGTCGACTTTCAGCAACAGCGTCTTGACACCGCTGGTGATCAGGCTGTCGTTGCTGCGTGCGGTGATGGAGCTGGGCTCCGCGATGACCAGCTCATTGTGCACTTGGCGCACCTTGCTGGTGTCCCGAGCGATCTGGCCAACGGCGAGGCCGAGCTCGCGGCTGGCTACTTCACCGGTGAGCAGCACGATGTGATTGTAGCTGGTGACGTTGATATGGCTGTCTTTCAAGGCTTGATCCGCAACGATGCGCTGCCGGATCCCGAGCTCGATATCATGATCACCGATAATAGTGCTGGCGCTGCGGCGATCATGGGCGACAGCTACACCGGTCGCAGCGCCGCCGAGTACCAGCGGTGCACAGCCCTGCATCGCCATCATGACGCTTACCGCCATGATGGCCGAACCGATCATTTTCATAGACTTACCCCGCTGCAGCAAACAGGTGCTGATCGATCAGGTCGCAAAGGCAGTGGATCACCAGCAGATGCACTTCCTGGATTCGCGCGGTCACCATCGACGGTACTCGGATCTCGACATCGGCTGGTGCCAGTATGCCGGCGATAGCGCCGCCCTCGCGTCCGGTCAGCGCGACCACCCGCACGCCACGTTCGTGCGCTGCCTCGATGGCGGCGACCACGTTCTCCGAGTTACCGCTGGTGCTGATTGCCAACAGGACATCGCCGGCCTGGCCGAGCGCGCGCACCTGCTTGGAGAAGATGCGCTCGAAGTCGTAATCGTTGGCGATCGCCGTGAGGATCGAGCTGTCGGTGGTGAGCGCGATGGCGCCGAGTTCGGGGCGCTCGCGCTCGAACCGGCCGACGAATTCCGCGGAGAAATGCTGCGCGTCGGCGGCCGAGCCGCCATTCCCGCAAGCCAGCACCTTGCCGCCGCTCGTGAC
>DASULL010000383.1:0-3461 GCA_036278215.1 Gammaproteobacteria bacterium
CCGGCCGGCAGGTGCAGCCAGAGCCGGATAACAGCCCATCGATCGGGATTCTGCCGAGGCTCAGCTTGCTCGACAGTAATCACCTGCTGGTGATCGGGCAGGCAAGCCGCGATCCAGAGACACGCTTTTATCCAGTAGTCAGCAATGGCGATACCATCGGCTGGTTGGCGGTAGCGCCGCTGCGGCGGCCGGTCGACCGGGCCGATCTGCATTTTCAGGAGCAGCAGTACAAAGCGGGACTGATTACAGCAATGCTAGCCCTGCTGTTGGCCGCAGCGGTGTCGATGCTGCTCGCTTGGCGCCTTCTGGTACCAGTGCGCCAGCTTGCCGCAGCTACACATACCCTGGCTGCAGGTGATTACGGCACTCGGGTTGCGGTAACCAGCCGAGACGAGCTTGGCCGGCTGGCTGGGGATTTCAACAGGTTGGCCGGTACGCTGGAGCGTAACGAACAACTGCGGCGCGTTTTTATGGCCGACATCTCGCATGAGCTGCGCACGCCGCTGGCGGTGTTGCGGGGTGAGCTGGAGGCGTTGCAGGATGGTGTGCGCAAACTTACGCCCGAATCGCTGCAATCATTGCAGGGTGAAGTAACGGCGCTGAGCAAGCTGGTCGAGGATCTTTACGAGCTTGCTTTGGCCGATGTCGGCGCACTTGCCTATCAGAAGTCCGTCGTTGATCTGGTAGAAGTGGCAGCAAGTACCGCAACAGGCTTTGAAGCGCGTGCCGCGGAGCGGCAGCTCAATTTGCAGCACCTCTTTCCCGACAAACCGCTGCACCTGCTGGGCGATCGCCTGCGGCTCATGCAGCTGTTCAACAACCTGTTGGAAAACAGCCTGCGCTACACCGACCCCGGCGGGACGCTGCGCCTGGAGCTGCGCCGTCAAGGCCGGCAGGCTTTGGTATCGCTGGAGGATTCTGCTCCGGGCCTGCCCGAGGCTCTGCTGCCACGGCTGTTCGAGCGCTTCTATCGACCGGAGGCCTCACGGAGCCGTGCTTATGGGGGCGCCGGCCTGGGGCTGGCCTTGTGCCGAAGTATCGTCGAAGCTCACGGTGGCGAAATTGAGGCACAGCCCTCGTCGCTCGGCGGACTGCGTATCCTGATCCGCCTGCCGTTAGCGGAGGCCTAGCGAGGAAGATCGATGGCGAACCCCGAACAAGCTGCCCGTATTCTGGTTGTCGAGGACGAGCCGAAGCTCGCTTCCCTGCTGGCCGACTACCTGCACGCCGCCGGCTATGCCGCCGAAATTCTCGCCGATGGCTGCAAGGTGGCAGCGACGGTGAGGGAGAATCCGCCGGCGCTGGTGCTGCTCGATCTGATGCTGCCAGGGAAAGATGGCCTTGAGGTCTGTCGCGAGCTGCGCACGTTCAGCAATGTGCCGATCATCATGGTTACGGCCCGGGTCGAAGAAATCGATCGGTTGCTGGGGCTTGAGCTTGGCGCCGATGACTATGTCTGCAAGCCGTTTTCACCGCGTGAGGTGATTGCCCGGATCAAGGCCATCTTGCGCCGGGTTGAGCGCAGCGACTCTGCGATCGCCGGCGGGCTGGTCATCGACGATGCCTCGTACCGGGCCATGCTCGACGGCCAGCCGCTGGAGCTGACGCCGGTCGAATTTCGGCTGCTGAAAACACTGGCTGCCACTCCAGGCCGCGTCTATACCCGTGACCAGTTGCTCGACCGACTCTACGACGACCACCGGGTAGTCACCGATCGCACCGTCGATAGCCATGTCAAAAACTTGCGCCGTAAACTCGAACAGGTCCGCCCCGGCCAGGATGTCATTCGTTCCATCTACGGCGTGGGTTATCGCTTAGAGCTGTAGGTTGATGCTGCAGAGTGCGGCGTGAGCTCACTAGCGAGGCTCGCAAGATTAGAGACTCCCCCCTTTGCGGGCTTTTTTCTTCGCGCTTTCCCTGATTAATCCGATCTTTTCCTTTGCGACCTTTGTGAAAATTTCAAATCTTCACGTTTTCTCCACCATTCGCGCACATTGGCTTGCGATTTCGACCATACATTAGCTCCCGTAGGTCGATGTGGCCGAGTCCGTGAAACAAGGAGTACATCATGAAGAAGCAGATCGCGGCATGTGCACTGGTGTTGGTTATGGCGAGCGGAGCTGCTCTGGCACATGGTGGCCCTGGCGTTGGTCGTGGTGGCTCTGCCGGCCCGATGAAGAACTGGTTTACAGTCGTGGACGCAAATAGCGACGGCGTTGTCAGCCAGGAGGAGATGGGACAGCGCCAAGTCGAGCGGTTCGGACGGATGGATGCTAATGGTGATCAAGCGTTGAGCGTCGATGAACTGCACGCTGGTCTGCAGCGTGAGCGCGCCGCAGGCCTACATAAATGGATGGACAGCGACGGCGATGGCAAGGTCAGCCTGGAAGAATTCACCGCGGCCCAGAACAAGAGATTCTCTGCGATGGACGCCAATGGCGATGGCGAGATCAGCAAAGCTGAAATTCAGCAGCGCCGACTCATGAGACATAAAGCCAAGTCGCAAGCGGCTGAATAACTTTCCAATGTCATGCTCCTCGTCGAGGTCGCCTGTTTGGGCGGCCTCGATGCTTTGTGACGTAGTTCAAATTCATCTTCTTAATTCCGCAACACTCCCGTCTTCGAGCTGAAACATCGACCGGTCAATATCCGCCTCATGATTCTGTGTCCTCTTGAAAAGGAATGAACAGCATGAGTGCGCACGATACCGAAGACCTTCCGACCAACCTGTCGGGCAACGAGCACTTTCAGTCCATCGTTGAGCGGGCAGTAAGCCGCCGCAGCTTTCTCAAGGCTGGAGCCGGCCTGGGGGCGTTGGCGTTCCTCGGCGGCGCCTTGACTGCCTGTGGCGGCAGCTCTTCGTCGAGTGGCGCTGGACGTGGGCCAGGCAATCCACCGTCCGCCGCGCTACTTGGCTTTGCGCCGATTGCCGCCGATAGCGGCGACCGCATCATCGTGCCGGAAGGCTATCGAGCGGCCGTTCTTGCCCCTTGGGGCGGGGCTTTATTTGCCGACTCGCCGGTCTGGAAGGACGACGGCACTAACAGTGGCGCCGATCAAGCCCGACAGATCGGCGACAACCACGATGGCATGCACTTCTTCCCGCTGGCGGGCAAGAGCGACGAAGGGCTGCTGGTGGTGAACCATGAATACACCAACTACGAGTACCTGTTCGGCGCGGGTTTCATGACGCCCTGGACCGAGGACAAGGTGCGCAAGGCGCAACACACCCATGGCGTGTCGGTGATCCACATCAAGAAGACCTCTGCCGGCAAGTGGGACATCGTCCTCGATTCCCGCTACAACCGGCGTCTCCACGTCAATACGCCGATGGAGCTGACCGGCCCCGCCGCCGGCGACGACCTGCTGCTGACCAGCACCGATGCGACCGGCACCCAGGTCAACGGCACGCTCAATAACTGCGGCAACGGCTACACCCTATGGGGCACCTACCTCACCTG
>DASULL010000384.1:0-9076 GCA_036278215.1 Gammaproteobacteria bacterium
ACGCCTACCTGCAGGATCTCGGTCAGCGGCTGGCCACCCGCAGCACTGCGCCCGAACTCGACTACCATTTCTTCATCCTCGACATACCCTCGATCAACGCCTTCGCCATGCCCGGCGGCTACATCGGCGTCAACGCCGGCCTCATCCTCGCCGCCCGCTCGGAGAGCGAGTTGGCCGGCGTGCTGGCGCACGAAATCGCCCACGTCACTCAGCGCCATCTGGCCCGCCGGCTGGAGTCGTCGCAGCGTGTAACGCTGCAGAACGCTGCGCTGTTGCTGGCGGCGCTACTGATAGGAAGCCAGGATCCGCAGGCGGGCACCGCCGCCGCGGCAGCAAGCGTGGCCGGCTCGATACAGCAGCAACTGAACTACTCGCGGGCCTTCGAGCACGAAGCCGACAATCTGGGTATCCGTATGCTGGCGGCGGCCGACCTCGACCCGCACGGCATGCCCGCGTTCTTTGGCCGGCTGGCCGAGGCGACCCGGTATCAGAATCGGCCGCCGGAATACCTCAGCACTCACCCGGTAACCGAGTCGCGGATCAGCGAATCCAGCAGCCGCGCCAGCAGCCTGGGCGGCGGCAAGATTTTCGAATCCGATACCTTCCGCTTCATGCAATATCGATTGCGGGTACTGAAGGCGAATCCGGTGCGAGTGGAGGACTTCGAAACGCTGACGCGACATGCGTCCCGGACGGAACAGCCGGCCGCCCGCTACGGCCTCGCCCTGGCGCATGCGGCGAATCGCGACTACACCAAGGCCCGGTCGCTGCTGGAGAGCTTGATCGACGAAACCGGCGAACAGCCCAGCCTGCTGCTGGCACTGGCACGGCTGGAGCGTGATGCCGGCCGCCTTCCCCGCAGCTTCGAATTGTACGAGCAGGTGCTGGCCCTTTACCCCGGCAACCAGCCGGCGCGTCTTGGCTACGCCGAAGCGCTGCTGCAGGCAAACGACCCCAACAAGGCCTACTGGGTCTTGAGCCGCGCCCTGCCAAGCAGCGACGCCTCGACTTACTGGCTGCTGGCCAAGGCCGCCGCGGCCGCCGGGCGCGGCAACGAGCCACAGTTAGCGATGGCCGAGTATTATGGATTGCGTGGCGACTACGACGCTGCCCTGCTGCAGCTGCAGCAGGTTCTGAATAATCCGGCCGCCAGTCCCCACGACACCGCCCGCGCCAGTGCGCGGCGGGAACAGCTGCAACGGGAGCGGGAGCGGCTGCTGCGGCAATGATGATGGCCGGCGCCCCTGCCACAATGACGACGGACTGACGATGGATATCGCCGATATAACAGCAACTCTCGAGCGCCTGTATCGCGAAGGTCACAAGGTTCTGGCCGACTTCGCCGAGTTCGCCAATCAGCCGGAGGGCGCAGACAGCGACGCCCTGCTGGAGCGGCTGCATCAGCAGGGCGAGCGTTTCTTCAGCGACCTGCGGCAACAACTGCAGGATCAGGCGCAGCCCTGGATCGCTATGCTGCGCGCCTGGGCGCAGCTGTCCGACGGCGCCAGCCCGGCCGAAATCCTGATGACCCCAATGACTTGGTGGCGCTCGTCGGCCGAGCATGACCCCGCCAATCGGGAATCACCGCGGCGGGCGCGGGTCGAAGCCGTCGTCGCAGAACTTGCCGCTGCCCGCGATGCCTATCTGAAACTGCTGCAGCAGGCCGCGGATGGCGCGGTCGAGCGGTTCGCAACGATGTTACGGTCGCCGCGGCAAGAACAGCAGAACGCCCGACAGCTTTATCAGGACTGGTTGGAAGCCGCAGAAACGGCTTACGAAGAAATCCTGGACAGCGAAGACTTCGCTGCCGCCACCGGCCGGCTGACGAACGCCTGGAGCGAACTGCTGCTGGTTCTGCAGGACAATCTGGACGGCGCACTAAGCGCAGCCGGTCTGCCCACCCGACGCGAGCTGAGCGAAACCCAGGCTCAGCTGCACGAGCTGCGCCAACAGCAGCGGACCCGCGAGCGCCAATTTCGTGCCGAGCTCGACGCCCTGCGAGAGCACGTCGCCAACCTGACAACGGCGGCCTCGCCCAGCAGATCGCGGGGTAAGGCCAAGCCGGCAGGGACGTCATGAAGCTCGACTCCGCCCAGCTGACGCGCGAGCTCGATGAAGCGCGCGAGCGCTTTGCCCGTCTGAGCGCCGCGGTCGCCGAGCTGCGGCCATACCGCGGCGGGTCGACTCCGCGCGAAGCCATCTGGCGCTCCGGCACGGCCGCGCTGTACCATTACCCGGCGTCTGCCGGCGCTGGCGAGGCGCCGCCGCTGCTGGTGATCTACTCGCTGGTAAACCGCCCCGACATCCTCGACTTCACGCCGCAACGCTCGGTGCTGGCCTCGCTGCGCGACGCCGGCCACAGCGTCTATCTGCTCGACTGGGGGCGGCCGGGGCCTGGCGATCGCCATCTGAGCCTGGACGATTACGTCGATGGCCTCCTCTACGACGCTATCGAGCAAATCCGCCAGCGTCATGCCGGAGCGGCCGTCTCGCTGTTCGGCGTTTGCCAGGGCGGCACTCTGGCGCTCTGCTACGCCGCCTTGTATCCGGAACACGTCGCCAAACTGGTAACGCTGGTCACACCGGTCGACTTCCACGCCGGCAACGCCAGCCTCTACCACCTTGCCAAGTACGTCGACTTCGATCGCTTCGCCGCCGCCTATGGCACCATCCCGGCGAGTGTGCTCAACATCGCTTACGTTGGCCTGAAGCCGTTCCGCATTCTCTCGCAGCGCTATGTCGACATGCTCGACATAGCCGCAGACCCGGCCGCGCTGACCGACTTCATGCGCATGGAACAGTGGATGTACGACAGCCCTGACCAGGCTGGCGAAGCATTCCGTCAGTTCGCCAAACACTTCTACCAGAACAACGACCTGATCCATGGTCGGGTGCGACTGGCTGGCCGGCCGGTTCGACTGGACCGGCTCGACATGCCCGTTCTCAATGTCTACGCCGCCGACGATCATCTGGTGCCCGCGCCTTCGGCCCTGGCCCTGGGCGATCACGTTCCTAAACGGCGCTATCAAGCCGTCGAGTTCCCTGGCGGCCATCTGGCGGTGTTCGTCACCCGCCGGGCGCACACCCAGCTCTATCCCATGGTCGGCCAGTGGCTGCGAGGAACAAAGGACACCTGAGGAAAGCCCTGATACGCCGCGTCTTTACGCCAGCGGCATCTGCGGCAGGGGGCCATTTGTTTGAGCCTATGGCCTCTCGCCGAGAAGCATCTTCTTCTACCGCACTGCAACATCAAAAGTTCTTGCAAATCAAGCGCCGAGGTCTACAGTAGGGCCATTCGCATAACGGCATATAGCCGGCTGCAGCAAGACTCCCCGAGCGGGAAAGGAGGGGTGGCGCAGATTGCGCTGCCGGGAGGAGCAAGACGGCTCAATAGAAGCCGACTGTGTATAAGCGCTCCCGCTCTGTAAGAGCGAGAAAATTAATAAGACCAAGCAAGAAGAAGAGAGCGTGGACCTGCCAGGGAGTAGACGAATCGTCTTACTCCCATTTTTTTGCCCACCGCATGTTGCTTCGCAGCAAGCACGTTGCCGCGAAGCCGGTCCAGCTAGCTTAGAAGCTGCAGAACTGAGCGCCGTTGACCGGAATCATCGCGCCGTTGATGTAATCGGCGTCGTCCGCGACCAGGAACATCACCACCCGGGCAATGTCGTGCGGCTGCCCCATACGGCCAGACGGCAGCGACTTGATGATGCTCTGGCGCACATCTTCCTGAATGGCGGCGGTCATTTCAGTCTCGACATAGCCCGGGGCAATCGAGTTGACGGTGACGTTCTTGCGCGCCCCTTCTTTCGCCAGAGCCATGCTGAATCCGTGGATACCCGCCTTGGCGGCCGAGTAGTTGGTCTGACCGAATTGGCCGGTCTGCCCGTTAATCGAGGAGATGTTGACGATACGGC
Organism: Gammaproteobacteria bacterium; assembly: GCA_036278215.1. Taxonomy (GTDB): domain Bacteria; phylum Pseudomonadota; class Gammaproteobacteria; order Nitrococcales; family AK92; genus JAAYIK01. The sequence goes on from DASULL010000384.1 coordinate 3,918, forward strand.
CGAAACCGCGCTCGCGCATTCCTTCGATGAATTGCCGGGTGACGTTGAAGACGCTGTTCAGGTTGACGCTGATCACCGCGTCCCAGTTGGCTTTTTCCATTTTGTGGAGAAAGCCGTCGCGAGTGATGCCGGCGCAGTTGACCAGCACCTCGACCGGACCGAACTCCGCCTCTACCTTCTGGGCCATCGCTTGGCAGGAGTCGAAATCGGCAACGTTGCACTGCACCCAGCCGATGTCATGGCCTTCGCTCTTGCGCGCCGCCTGCCACTCAGTGATTTTTTCTCTGTCCGGGTCGACGCAGGTAGTGATCACCCGGTAGCCGGCGCCAGCCAACTGCTTGCAGATCTCGGTACCGATGCCACCGTTGCCCCCGGTGACCAACGCAACACGATTTGTCATTTTCTGCTTCCCCTTGCCTGTTTCAGGATAGCGGCAGGTCGTACCACAGGCCCTCGGATCCGCTCACACAACCCGGTCAAGGCAGAGTCTCCGGAGCGCTCTGCGATCCAGCAAAAACGCTGCCTTCCATGCGGCCGGGTTGTATCAACGTCTCTTAGTGCACTGCACCATGAAAGGGCAGCATCATAGAAACGGACTGCTTAAGCTGTCAACGAAACGAAAGTAGGGGGGATATGGACGACTAATGAGGCGAAGCTAACGGGAGCGTTGCTTGGTCTTGTCGGACGGAGGATCGGTGCGGCCGGCCGGCTTTTTCGGCTTGTCGAAGTCACCACCCAACCCGGTCATCGCCTGCCAGAGCGCCAGGTTGCGCTCGGCGATCTGAGCCAGCATGCTCATCGGCGTGCCTTCCATGAGCGAGCGCGCCTGCTCGCGGAACAGACGCTGCTGCTCAGCCCAGAGCTGCATGCTCTTTTCCAGATAACTGGTCAGCATGTTCTGCTCGCTACCGCCGTAGGAGCGAATCACCTGCGCCAGCAGATCGGCGCTGAAGATTGGCTCACCGCCCTCTTCTTCTTCCGCAATGATCTGCAGCATCACGCTGCGGGTGATATCGGCTTTGGTCTTGGCGTCGATGACGTCGAACTCGACCCCATCCAGAACTAGGCTCTTAACGTCGGCCAATGTAATGTAGCTGCTGATCGCCGTATCATAGAGCCGACGATTCGGATATTTCTTGATAAGCCGGACGTCTCTCATACGAATTTTCCCGTCCGCAGCATGCGGATTGACACAGCCTTGAACAGTGTACCCACAGGCACGCAACCATTGCGCGGCGCAGCATTTGCTTTCAAAAGATAGGCACCGGGCACTCTTGGTGTCAAGCATTCAGCAGTAGCGCAGCATTTATATTGTGCGCCATGACCGAGTCGGTGCGCGCCTGACCAGGCTCTGACAAAATAACTATGAACAACGATCTGCTCCACCTCATCCGCACACTACCGCCACTACCGGGTCTGGCCCGCGAAATCCTGGTTGCGGTAACCCGCGAGGATGCCGACTTCGGCAGCATGGCCGAGAAAATCGCGCGTGAGCCAGTGATCGCTGCCCGCGTAGTCGGGATCGCCAACTCGGCTTTCTCCAGAGCTCTGCCGCCAGCGCTTTCCATTGAGGGAGCAATCATCCGCCTCGGGCTGAATCGCGTCCGCATGCTGGCTCTGTCGGTAATGCTGGCGGAGCAGTTCGATTCAGGCCGCTGCCCCGGCTTCCAAGGCGAGCATTATTGGTACCAGGCGGTCGGCACGGCGAATTGCGCAACCCAGCTTGCCCGTGCCCTGCCCGATCTCGACCTGGACGCCGCTTATCTGGGCGGACTGCTGCACAACATCGGCCTCCTCCTGCTCGCCTGGGCTTATCCGCGGCAGATTTCGCAGATCCTGAGCGAGCAGCAGGCGACCGAACCGACGCGTTCGCTGTCGAGCCTTCTGCAGGCACATCTGGGAACGGACCATCATGCAGCCGGCCAGCAGCTACTCACCGATTGGGGGCTGCCGGCGGAAATCATCGCCGCCACCACTGTCGGCGCTGACGTAGCCGCGGAAGACCAGCCAACGCCGCTGGTTCAGGTCATTCGTTACAGCGCCCAGTGGACCGCGGCTGACTACCAGCAGCTGCCAACCGACAGCCTACCCGGTCTGGCACCGACGCAGCTGCGGATAATCGCCGAAAGCTGCCGCGGCTCCCGGGAGCAGCTGCTCGAGTTCGCCCGCCTGCTGGCGCATCCTTATATATAGAAAGCTGTTAGATGGTATCCGGCCCGCCCGCTTGGCTGGCGGCACGGATCAAGTCGAGAAACGGCTTGGCCTTGTGCTCGGTCTCATCGAACTCGGCGCGGGCATCGGAATCGGCCACCAGACCGCCGCCGGCCCAGTAACTGAGCTCTTCACCATTGCAGACCGCAGTCCGGATAGCGATGCTGGTATCCATCCGACCGTCGTCGCTCAGATAACCGATCGCCCCGCAATACACGCCACGCCGGGCGCCTTCCAGCTCGTCGATGACTTCCATCGCGCGCCGCTTCGGCGCGCCGGTGATCGAACCGCCCGGCAGGCAGGCCGCCAGTAAGTCGACCGCCTCCATGCCCGCGCCAAGCTGTCCGCGCACCGTGCTCACCATATGGTGCACATTGGCGTAGCTCTCGATCTCGAATAGCGGCTTCGCTTCGATACTGCCCGGCCGGCACACCCGGCCCAGGTCATTACGCAGCAAATCGACGATCATGACGTTTTCGGCACGGTCTTTCTCGCTGCCAAGCAGCGCCACTTTCTCGGCCGCATCGGCCGTCGGATCGGCGCGTCGGGGCCGGGTTCCTTTGATCGGCCGGGTTTCGGCCCAGCCGTCCTCGAGCAACAGAAAGCGTTCTGGCGAAGTGCTGAGGATGCTGGCGAATGGGAACGACAGATAAGCACTGTATGGCGCCGGGCTGATCTGCCGTAACTGCAGATAGGCGCTCCACGGATCACCGCTATAACCGACGCGAAAGCGACGGGCCAGGTTCACCTGATAGCAGTCGCCGGCGTGCAAATAGCCGCGCACCCGCTCGAACGCCGCCCGATACTCCGGCCACGCCGGCACAGCCGCGCTGGTTGCGGCATGAATCATGAACTCCCCCGCCGGCTCCGCCGGCGCGGTCAGCAGCCGCTCCAGCATAGGCCAGATTTCCTGCGCGCTCGGCCGACCGACCCACCAGCTGCGACGCTCGAGGTTGTCGCTGATCAGCGCCCAGTCATAGAACCCTAGTGCCAGTTCCGGCACGGTCTCAGGCCGCGGCCGCGGCGTTATCTGCTGCAAGCGCAAACCGAAGTCGTAGCTGAAGTACCCAGCCGCTCCGCCGCAGAACGGCAGCGGCGATGGGACCGACCGGCGCTCGGCCAGTTGCCTGCGCAGCAAGGCCAGGGGCTCGGTGGTCGTTTCCAGCACGTGCCCGGCGGCGTCGCGCAGTACTGCCTGCCCACCATCGCTGACCAGGGTGCGCACCGGTGCGGCCATGCACAAATCGTAGCGCCCGGCTGCAGCACTCGGATGACCGCTGTCGAGCCAGATGGCCCAGGGCAGCGAGCGCAGCGCAGCCATGGCATGCATTCCAGGTAAAAACTCGGGCAGCAGACGCACCATGCTCAAAAACAGCAATCCTCTGGGTCGGCGAGTAATGAAAGCGTTATACTCGCGGCAAATTTCGATGCTGCGCTCTGCATATTGTGCATAAATCTTTAGGTAGCCGGAGGAAGCAATGGTCGAGCAAGCAAGCCACGCCGCGTTTTACGATTCTCGCCCGTGGAAAAAAGAGTACGGACCGGGCGTTTCACCGGAGCTGACCCCGCTGCCATACAGAAACCTCGGCGAGATGGTACGGCATGCCTGCGTAGAATACGCAGCCCGCTCGGCCTTTACTATCTGCCTCGACAACGGCATGTCGGCCAGTCTCAAGTATCACGAGATCGACATTCTCTCCGACCAGTTCGCCGCCTATTTACGGCATGAACTCAAGCTGCAGCCGGACGATCGCGTCGCCATTCAGCTTCCTAACTGCCTCAGCTATCCGGTGGCGGCTTTCGGTATTCTCAAGGCCGGCTGTGTCCTGGTGAACGTCAACCCGCTGTACACCGCCGACGAGATGAATCATCAGCTCAAGGACAGCGGCGCCAAGGTGCTGGTGATCATCGATATGTTCGCCAACAAGCTGGCCACGGCGCTGCAGGACAGCAGCGTTGAAAAAGTCTTGCTGGTCAGCGTCGCCGAGTTTTTCCCGACACTGCGCGGCGGCCTGATCAAAACGGTGCTGAAACTCAAGAAGCAGATTCCTGCGCCCACCGCCCCGGCCGATACTTTCGCCGGCGCACTGGCCGCCGGCAAGCGTCAGCTGCAGGCTGCCGGCCCGGTTGCCGCCGCACGCGGCAGCGACGATCTGGCCGTGCTGCAGTACACCGGCGGCACCACCGGCGTCGCCAAAGGCGCCATGCTCACCCACGGCAACATCCTGTCCAACTTGGCCCAGATCATCGCCATTACCGGCCACATCATCCGCCCCGGCCAGGAAACGGTGATGACGGCGCTGCCGCTGTACCATATCTTCGCTTTTACCTTTAATTTGCTGACCTTCTTCCATATGGGCGGCCACAACGTCCTGATTCCGTCGCCGCGGCCGGTGTCGAATCTGCGCAAAGCCTTCGAGAAGTTCGACATCACCCGCGCCTCGGGTGTCAACGTGCTGTTCGCCGGCCTGCTGAAGGAAGAGTGGTTCCGGCAGAATCCACCACGCCACCTCGACTTGGCCATCAGCGGCGGCACGGCGCTGCATGCGGCGGTCGCCGAGGAGTGGCAGAAGGTGGTCGGCGGCAAGGTTCTGGAAGGCTATGGCCTGTCCGAAACCAGCCCGGTACTGTCGGTCAATCCCGCCTTGGGCGAAAACCGCGTCGGCACCATCGGCATCCCCATGCCCGGCACCGACATCCGGATCGTCGACGAGCATGACAACCCCGTGCCAATGGGCGAAGCCGGCGAGTTGGTGGCGCGTGGACCGCAGGTGTTCAAGGGCTACTGGAACCGGCCGGAAGAAACTGCCAACACCATGCGCGACGGCTGGTTCCACACCGGCGATATCGCCGTCATGGACGAACGGGGCTATATCCGTATCGTCGACCGCAAGAAGGACATGATCGACGTCAGCGGCTTCAACGTATACCCCAACGAAGTCGAGGAT
>DASULL010000385.1:0-24586 GCA_036278215.1 Gammaproteobacteria bacterium
CCCGCTCGGCAGTTCATCTTTCTCCAAGGCCCCGGCACAACCGGGGCTTTGTGTTTTCGGGTGGCAACACCGTTTGAAGTTGCAGATACCCAACGTTGCTCACTTGAAATGTTGGGTGCCTAGCCGTTGCTATCCTGGCCGGTCGAGGCTTTGCCGCCGGTGAGCAGACTGCTGTGCCGCCAGCGTGACTGTTGCGAAGAGTCGACACTGTCACTGTCCCGTCATCTTTTATTCCTTAATTTTTAACCTCCCGCCTGCATGCTTCGCACAGCCCGTCGAGGCGGGCAGAGTGCCGACCACTCTTCACAATATTCGCCGTGACTTAAGGAATACAAAATGCGCTCATTGACCGCTTTGGCTCTCGCCGCTGCACTGGCCGCACCGACCATCGTTTCCGCCCAGGAAGTCAAGATCAACAAGCCGGAGATCTATGGTCGCCTGCACCTGTCCCTGAACCAGATGGACAATGGCGACGATAGCGTTCTCAACCTTTCCAGCAACTCCAGCCGGATCGGTTTCCGCGGCACACTGGACATCGATCAAGGGCTTCAGGCGTTCTACCAGATGGAAGCCGGTTATGACGCCGATCAAGGCGGTGGCGAGCTGGCTTCCCGCAACACCTTTGCCGGCGTGCGTGGCGTCTTCGGTGCGATCCAGGCCGGTCAGTTCGACACCCCGGTCAAGAACATCGGCAGCAGGGTCGATTTGTTCAGCGATCAGGTCGGCGACAACGGCAACATCATCCGCTACGGCGTGCGCGGTGACCTGAACGGTTACTCGTTCGACGAGCGCGAAAAGAACATGATCCAGTACACCACGCCGGGTTTCTCCGGCCTGCAGGCGCAGCTGGCCTATTCCACGAACGTCAATAGCACCGAGTCTGCAGACGGTGAACTGGACCAATTCAGCTACATGGCGGCGCTGACCTATACCGGCGTCAAGGGGCTGTACGTCGGCCTCGGCTATCAGGTGTATGGCGAAGACGCTATTCAAGCTGGCAGCGGCGAAGAGGCGAATATCATCCGTCTCGGCGCGGCCTACGAGCTCGGCGCTCTCAAGCTGACCGGCCTGTTCCAGCAGGCGAGCGACCTCCTGACTGGCGACGACAGCTCGGCCTACGGCGTCGGTGCGGCGTACTCGCTGGGCAAGGCAGTGCTGAAGGCGCAGTACTACCTGCTCGACCACGACGCCGACGAGAAGGGCGCGGATATGATCTCGGTTGGCGTCGACTACAAGCTGGCGAAGAACTTCACCACCTATGCGGCCTATTCCCGCATCGCCAACGACGCAAATCAGGATCTGCGGCCGTATGCCGATGGCATCAGCGATGCGCTGGATGTCGGTACTGCTGGTAAAGACACGCAGGCCTTTGGCGTCGGCGTGATCTACAACTTCTAAGCTTTCCGCTTCGAAGTTTTCGAAGAGAGGCCGTAAGGCCTCTCTTTTTTTGCTTCATCCGGTATGTGCCCTGGTGTTCCCGCTACCGGAGGAGTCTGACGATGGTAGACTTCTGCCACGCAATACGTGATTGGCCACCGCGCCGGTCGAGTGCGCCGTGGTTGAACAAGGAGTCTCATCGGCATGACGGAAAATACCAACCAGGAGACATTGCAGTTTCAAACCGAAGTGCAGCAGCTGCTGCATCTGATGATCCATTCGCTCTACAGCAATCGCGATATTTTCCTACGCGAGCTGGTATCCAACGCTTCCGACGCCGCCGATAAATTGCGCTTCGAGGCGCTGAAAGATCAGGCGCTGTATGGCGACGATCCGGAGCTGCGGATTCGGGTCAGCTTCGACAAAGACGCCAGGACCATCACTATCGCCGACAACGGTATCGGCATGTCGCGCGAGGAAGTGGTCGAGAACATCGGTACCATCGCCCGCTCCGGCACGCGCCAGTTCCTGAACGCGCTGACTGGCGATGAGGCTAAGGACGCGCAGCTGATCGGTCAGTTCGGTGTTGGTTTTTACTCGGCGTTCGTGGTTGCCGACAAGGTTACTTTGCTGACTCGCCGAGCCGGCGTTGAGCCGGCGCATGGCGTACGCTGGGAGTCGGACGGCAGCGGCAGTTACACTATCGCCACAGAAGAGCGTCAGCGGCGTGGTACCGAGGTCATCCTGCATCTGCGCGAGGATGCCGCGGAGTATCTGGACGGTCTGCGCTTGCGCCATATCGTTCGCACTTATTCCGATCACATTTCCATCCCCATCCTCATGCCCATCGAAGACGGAAAGGGCGAGTACGAAACCGTCAACCGCGCCTCGGCTCTGTGGATGCGGCCGAAGAGCGAGATCACGGAAGAGGAATATCAGGAGTTCTACAAGCACGTCGGCCATGACTGGGAACCGCCGCTGACTTGGGTGCATAACAAGGTCGAGGGCAACCCGTCCTACACTTCGCTGCTGTATATTCCGCAGCGCGCGCCTTTCGATCTGTGGGAGCGCGAGCAGAGCCGCGGCGTCAAGCTGTACGTGCGGCGGGTGTTCATCATGGACGACGCCGAGCATTTATTGCCGCGCTACTTGCGCTTCGTGCGCGGCGTGATCGACTCCGACGATCTGCCGCTGAACGTCTCCCGGGAAATCCTGCAGCACAATCGCCTGCTCGACCGTATCCGCTCGGGCTCGGTCAGGCGCGTGCTCGGCCTGCTGGAGGAAATGGCGGAGAAGGAGCCGGAGAAGTATGCCGGTTTCTGGCGCAACTTCGGCCGAGTGCTGAAGGAAGGGCCGGCGGAGGATCCGGGCAACAGCGAGCGCATCGCCAAGCTGCTGCGCTTCAGCTCTACGCTGGAAGGCAAAGAGGAAGCCGACGTCTCGCTTGCCGCCTACGTGGAGCGCATGCAGGAAGGGCAGAAAGCGATCTACTACGTCACTGCCGATACCTTTAAGGCCGCTGCCAACAGTCCACACCTGGAGCTGTTCCGCAAGAAGGGCATCGAGGTGCTGCTGCTCGGCGATCCGGTAGACGAATGGCTGGTGGCGCATCTCGGCGAGTTCGGCGGCAAGCCGCTGCAATCGGTCGCCAAGGGCGATCTGGATCTGGGCGAGCTGACGGGCGCCGAGGAAAAACAGGCTCTGGAGCAGGCCGCCGGCGACTATCAAGCCCTTATCGAGCGGCTGAAAACCACGCTGACAGCGCAAGTGCGCGATGTCCGCTTGACCGGCCGGCTTACCGATTCACCGGCTTGCTTGGTGGTCGACACGCATGAGTTCGGCATCGGCTTGCAGCGCATGCTCAAGGCCGCCGGACAGTCCCTTGGCGAGAGCCGGCCGATCCTGGAGATCAATCCGGAGCACGGCCTGATCAAGCGGCTCAAGGATGAGCCGGAAGCCGAGCGCTTCCACGACCGGGCGCTGGTGCTGTTCGATCAGGCGCTCCTGGCCGAGGGGGGCCAGCTGGAGGATCCGGCCGCGTATGTGCGGCGTGTCAACAACCTGCTTAGTCGTGCTTGATCGGCGTTCGCCGGCTCGCTATAAACAGGTCAAGCCCCACCGGTTGGTGGGGCTAACCGATGCGGTCGGTCGGGCAGCGCTGCGAATTCCACAATAATCCTGCCGGGTACTGATGCTCTCCACATCCAATTCTGCCGTTACTTCATTGCCGGCTTTCGAGCTCAAGGGCCGGATGCTGACCCTGTCGGTGCTGCGTTTGCTGAGCACCGATCAGGAGCTGTTGTCGGCTCAGCTCGATGCGCGCATGGCCAGCATGCCGGAGCTGTTTCGGCATCTGCCGGTGATACTGGATTTGGAAGGGGTGCAGGGTCAGGCACTGGATTTGCCGGCACTGGTCAGCAGCCTGCGGCAGCGGGGGCTGATCCCGGTGGGAGTGCGAGCCAGCGACGGCGTCGACAGTGCCGATGCCGTAGCCGCCGGGCTGGGCATCATGACTATCAGCAACGGGTCTTCGCGTCGGGTCGAGCCGGTTCGGGAAAAGCCGGTGGTAGCTGCGGCGGCGAGCATGGTGGTCCGGCAGCCGGTGCGATCCGGCCAACAGATTTATGCGCGCGGTAGCGACCTGATTGTGCTGGCGCCGGTAAGTGCTGGTGCCGAGATATTGGCCGATGGTCATATCCACGTTTATGGCCCGTTGCGGGGGCGGGCATTGGCGGGTGTGCAGGGAGATGGCAGTGCCCGGATTTTCTGCCAGAGTCTGGAGGCCGAGCTCGTTTCTATCGCCGGCGTGTACCGCATCAGCGAGCATATCCAGGAGACCGGACACGGACGCCCTGTCCAGATCTACCTCGATGATGAAGCACTGTGCATCCAGCCGCTATAGGTAGTTGCCGCGGCATATACCAGTTCAATTAAGGGAGACAGCACCAGTGGCAAGAATTATTGTGGTCACCTCCGGCAAGGGAGGCGTGGGGAAGACCACTACCAGCGCCTCCTTCGCGGCCGGGCTCGCCAAGGCGGGGCATAAGACGGTCGTGATCGACTTCGACGTGGGCCTGCGCAACCTTGACCTGATCATGGGGTGCGAACGCCGGGTCGTCTATGACTTCGTCAACGTCATCAATGGCGACGCCAATCTCAACCAGGCGCTGATCAAGGACAAGCGGATAGACACGCTGTACGTGCTGCCGGCATCGCAGACGCGTGACAAGGACGCGCTGACCCAGGAAGGGGTAAGGCAGGTACTGGAAGAGTTATCCAAGAGCTTCGATTACATCGTCTGCGACTCGCCGGCCGGCATCGAGCGTGGTGCCCTGCTTGCCGCCTATCATGCCGACGATGCGATCATCGTGACCAACCCGGAAGTCTCCTCGGTGCGGGATTCCGACCGCATCATCGGCATACTGTCGAGCAAGACGCGGCGCGCCGAGCGTAACGAGGAGCCGATCACAGTCAAGCTTCTGCTGGCGCGTTACGCCCCGGCTCGGGTGCAAAAGGGTGAAATGCTGAGCGTCGAGGATGTCTGCGAGATTCTCGCCATTGATCTGCTTGGCGTGGTGCCCGAATCCAAGTCGGTGCTGTCGGCATCAAACGCTGGTATACCGGTGATTCTGGATGCCGACAGCGATGCTGGTCAGGCCTACGAGGATGCGGTCGCCCGCTTTCTCGGGGAGGACCGCCCGCATCGCTTCCTGAGTGAGAAGAAAGGCCTGCTCGGCCGTCTGTTCGGGAGCTGATGACTATGAGTTTCCTGAACTACTTTCGTCCGCAGAATAAGAACACCGCTCAAGTCGCTAAGGAGCGATTGCAGATCATCGTGACTCATGAACGTTCGCCGCGCGGCGGCCCAGACTATTTACCGTTGTTGAAAGAAGAACTGCTACTGGTGATCCGCAAGTATGTCCAGGTCGATCCGGGGGCGGTCAGGATGCAGCTTGATCGGGATGGCGACCGTGCTGTGCTGGAGCTGAACGTGACCCTGCCTGAGCGGGAGACCGGCCGCGAAGACTGAGCGAGTGCTTCCTCGCAAGGGACAAGGACTCAGCGGCAAAATACGAAGCGCAGCAAGGTAGGCTCTTCCTTGCTGCGCTTCTTGTTTTTGCGCCCGGCAGGGCTTCGCCGGCAGCCGGCTCTCTCAAATACTCCCGCGCGTCGGATCTACGTGCAGGATCAGCAACTGGCCGGGCTGCAGATAGCTCTTGGCGGAAAGCTTGTTCCAGCGGCGCAGATCGTCAATGGTGACGCTGAAGCGCTGGGCGATAGCGTAGAGAGAGTCGCCGGGACGCACCGTGTAGCGAACCTGCTGGATCTGGGCCGGCGGGCGGGCCAGGGTGGGAGGCTGGGTGAGAACGGCCTTGCTCGTCGCAGAGCTGCCGGAAACCGGCGTCTTGGTCCACACCACCAGGCTTTGTCCCGGCCGGATCGGATCCCGCGGCGACAGGCCGTTCCAGTTAGCTAGCTGCTGGGGCGACGTGCCGTAGCGGCGGGCGAGGCCCCAGAAGGTATCGCCGGCTTTGACGGTATGCACGTGCTTATGGCGGCCGCGCTGGGTTTCCTGCGTCTTGATCAGGCGCTGGCTGGCGCTGAGCGCGTAATGCTCCGCTGACTTCGAGGCTACCGGCACGATCAGATGCTGCCCGGCCCGAATGCTGCTGCTGCGCAGCTCGTTGACCTGCTTCAGCACTTCGACGGTGGTGTGATAGCGGTTGGCGATGGTTATCAGGGTGTCGCCAGAGGCGATCTTGTGCCGTGCCCACTGGACGCGGCGCTGCGGTGGCAGATCGTTGAGCGCCTGCTCGAAGCGCTCGGCGGTTTCGATCGGCACGACCAGCAGATGCGGCCCATCAGGATCGGTCGCCCAGCGGTTGAAGCCCGGATTCAGTCGATATAGGTCGTCTACCGAAAGCTCGGCCAGCTCTGCCGCCAGGGCCAGATCGATTTGCGACCCGACTTCGACCACCGTCAGGTACGGCTGGTCCGGAATGCTGCGCAAGGTCAGATTGTAGCGGTCCGGATTGGCGACCAGCGCTCGGACCGCCAACAGCCGCGGGACATAGGTTTGCGTCTCGCGCGGCAGCTTCAGGCTCCAGTAGTCGGTTGGCAGACCACGGCTCTCGTTGGCACGGATAGCCCGCATGACGGTGCCTTCGCCGGCATTGTAGGCGGCGAGGACCAGTTCCCAGTCGGAGAAATAGCCATAGAGGCGCTGCAGGTAATCGAGTGCCGCCTGGGTGGATGCGACCACGTCGCGCCGGCCGTCGTACCACCAAGTCTGCTTGAGGCCGTAATGGCGACCAGTAGAAGGGATGAACTGCCAGATGCCGGCGGCCCGGCCTGAGGAGTAGGCGAATGGGCGGAAGGCGCTCTCTACGACCGGCAGCAGCGCGAGCTCCAGCGGCATGTCGCGCCGCTCCAGCTCGTCGACGATGTAGTGCAGATAGGGTTCGGCACGATCGGCGACGCGGGCCATGTAGTCGGGGTTGCGGGTGTAAGCCAGGATCTCTGCTTCGACTCTCGGATCGTTGCGGGCTTCCATCCGCAGGCCGTCGCGGATGCGATCCCACAGGTCGCGCGCTCGTTCCGGCTCAGTCGATTCGGTAAGTGAGGACGCCTGGAGAGCGGCAGATTCAACATCCCCCTCCAGGTCTGCCAAAGCATGGTCGAGGATTTCCTCGGTATGCTCGGCGGTATCGTCGCGGGACAGATGCGCGCAGCCAGTGGCAAGCGCAACCAGGGCAAAACTCAGGATGAGGCGTCGCTGGGCCACCTGGCTCCCTCCAGTTATTGTTGGTTTCATGCCGCGCGGGCGCGGCATGCGTCTGCTCGTCAGGCAGAATCCTTCCAAGCTCGCACGGCGGCGAACACATCAGTCGGCGATGCTAGCCGATAGCCGACATGCCGTTCCGCGCTTTCGATCACGGATCGTTGATCCACCCGCAGGAATGGGTTGGTCGCTAATTCCTCGGCGATGGTACTGGGCAGCGTGATTTCTCCCCGGGCACGCTGGCCTGCAACCTTCGCCAAGCGGTCGCTTAAAACTTGATTGTCCGGCTCTACCTGCAGCGCGAAGCGCAGGTTGGCCTCAGTATATTCGTGTCCGCAGTAAACCCGGGTAGTAGCCGGAAGGTCCGCCAGGCGCTGCAGCGATTGATACATCTGCGCCGGCGTCCCCTCGAACATCCGGCCGCAGCCACCGGCGAACAAGGTATCGCCGGAGAACAGCACGTCGTCGCCGACAAAGGCAATATGGCTGCTGGTATGGCCGGGAATTGCCAATACTCGCAGCGGCAACGGCAGCCCGTCGACCTCGACTTCGTCGCCATCGCCTACCGGGTGGGTGACATCCGGAACGCGCTCATCGGCCGGGCCGACCACTGGTACCGCTGCCTCGGCCAACAGCTCTTTGATACCGTTGGTATGGTCCCAATGGTGGTGGGTAACCAGGATGCCGCCAAGCCTCAACCCGGCCGCTGCGAGCCCAATGCGAACCGGCTCTGCCTCGCCGGGGTCTATGACAAAAGCGGTCTTGCCATCCGGAGCCGGCAGAACCCAGATGTAATTGTCCTTGAAGGCGTTGATCGCGAATATGTTTTGCATGCGGCAATGCTACCGTCTTTGTGGTGACTGTTCGAGCCTGTCGACGCCGCCTGGCGATCGATCGGCTGGATAGTTATTCTTGTTTTTGGCCTGTGCGGGCGGAGCTGTGCAATTATGCGGACGCTGCAGAATTGGTTCGAGACGCCGTTGGGCCGGTTGCTGGCCGAAGCGGAACGGCAGGCATTGGATCGCCACCTGGATCGCTGGGCCGGCGCCACTTTGCTGCAGATGGGCGGCTTTGGCCACGGCCAGCGGGTGCTGCGCGCCAACACCTCGCGGCAGTGGCTGGTGGATCGCGATCCTGCTGGCCGGGTAGACTGCGTGCTACGGCCCGAACAGCTGCCGTTTCAGTCCGGCTCCATGGATATCGTGGTGCTGGTTCATAGTCTGGAGTTCAGTAACAACCCGCACCGCGTGCTGCGCGAGGCCGAGCGCGTACTGGCGCCGGAAGGCTATCTGCTGGTGCTCGGCTTCAACCTGCTCAGTCTCTGGGGAGCGGCTCATTCCATACCAGCGTTGCAGCGGCGCGGTCCGCCCTGGAACGGCCACTATTTTACTCACCGTCGGGTGCGCGATTGGCTGACCCTGCTCGACTTGGAGATGGTCGGTGTCGAGCATCATTTTTATCGTCCGCCCATCAGTCGCGGGCGTTTACAGGAACGACTGCTGCCTTTGGAAAACTGGGCGCCGCGGCTGGTGCCTTGGTTCGGTGGCATATATTTAACGGTTGCGCGCAAGCATGTCGTCGGGGTGACGCCGTTGCGGCCAGCCTGGCGGCGGCGGCCGCGGTTGGTCGCCGGCGGCGTCGCCCAGCCAAGTTCGAGGAAAATAACGAATGTCGTCTTGCGTCGAGATCTTTAGCGATGGTGCCTGCCGCGGCAATCCTGGCCCCGGCGGCTGGGGTGCGTTGCTGCGCTACAAGGGCAAGGAGAAGCCCCTGTCCGGTGCCGAGCCCTGGACTACCAACAATCGCATGGAGCTGATGGCAGCGATTGCCGCCCTGGAGAGCCTGAAGCGGCCCTGCCGGGTACAGCTCACCACCGATTCCGAGTACGTCCGTCGCGGCATTACCGAGTGGCTGCCGGGCTGGAAGCGGCGCGGGTGGAAGACCGCCGATAAAAAGCCGGTCAAGAACGACGACCTGTGGCGGCGGCTGGAAGCCGCCGCCAGTGTGCACCAAGTGGAATGGCACTGGGTGCGCGGCCATAGCGGGCATCGCGAGAACGAGATCGCCGATCAGCTTGCCAATGAGGCGATCGATGCGCTGCAGGCGGCCGGCGTGATCGGCGCCACCGGCCGCTGAAGCCTGGAAGACGAACACAATGCGACAGATCGTACTGGACACCGAAACCACCGGCCTGGAACCCAGCCAGGGGCACAGGATCATAGAAATCGGCTGCGTCGAGCTGATCAACCGGCGGCCGACCAACAACCACTTCCACTGCTATCTGCAGCCGGACCGGGAAATCGACGACGGCGCGATTGCCGTGCACGGGATCACCAACGAGTTTTTGCGCGACAAGCCGCGTTTTGCCGATGTCGCCGAGCAATTTCTCGACTTTGTGCGCGGCGCCGAGCTAGTAATTCATAACGCCGCCTTCGATATCGGTTTCCTCAACCACGAGTTGGCACTGCTGGGCAAAGGCTTCGGCCGGGTCGACGAAGTGTGCAGCGTCATGGACACCTTGCTGCTGGCGCGGCGTATGCATCCGGGCCAACGCAACAGCCTCGATGCGCTCTGTCGCCGCTACGGCATCGACAACTCGCAGCGCGAGCTGCACGGCGCTCTTCTGGACGCCCGCATCCTGGCGGACGTCTACCTGGCAATGACCGGTGGGCAGGTCACGCTGGGGCTGGAGACGGATGGGGGCGATGGTAGCCAGCAGATGATGCAGAGCGGGCTGCGCCGATTAGCGGCCGATCGGCCGCGCTTG
The DNA here is from genome assembly GCA_036278215.1 of Gammaproteobacteria bacterium. Taxonomy (GTDB): domain Bacteria; phylum Pseudomonadota; class Gammaproteobacteria; order Nitrococcales; family AK92; genus JAAYIK01. The sequence continues at coordinate 9,927 of DASULL010000385.1, forward strand.
AAGGTGGTGCGCGCCAGCGATGCGGAAACCGCCGCTCACAGCGGTTGGCTGGATCGGCTGGACAAAGCCGCCGGCGGCACCTGTTTGTGGCGACAGATGGAGAAAACGGCGACTAGCGATGACTGAATCCAGAAAATCAGCCAGCACCACGGTGCGAGCGATTACCTTCGATCTCGATTTCACGCTCTGGGATCTGGAGGGCGTGCTGCATCGGGCCGAAGCGCTGCAGCACAGCTACCTTGCTGCCCACTATCCGGAAGTGACTCGCCGCTACAGCGTGGAAGCGCTGCAGGCATTGCGCTTCCGTTTGTATGAGCAGCGTGCCGATCTGCGCCATAACGTCACCGAGTTGCGTAAGGAAGTGCTGCGGAGCGTGGCGGTGGAGTGCGGTTACGAGCAGAGCATGGCCGAGCAGGCCTTTCAGGTGTTCCTCGACGCCCGCCACGAGGTCAAGCTCTACGACGATGCCCATCCGGTACTGGAGCGGCTGCATGGCCGCTATGTGCTCGGGGTCATCACCAACGGCAATGCCGATGTGCGCCGATTCGGCATCGGCAAGTATTTCGACTTTGCCCTGTCGCCGATGGATATCGGCGCCGCCAAACCGGACCGGCTGATTTTCGAGGCGGCCTGCCATCGGGCCGGGGTCGACCCGGCCGAGGTCGCTCATATCGGCGACGACCCCGAAGCCGACGTGGTTGGCGCGGCCGGTTATGGCATGGTGCCAGTCTGGCTTAACCGCACCAGAGCGGAATGGCCGCAGCAGCTGACCAGGCCGGCGCATATCGAGCTGAATTCGCTGACCGGCCTGGATGTGGTGCTGCAGAGCACTGAGAGGCTGGTCTGACCATGCCTGCCGGGCAGGCCGAGCAACGGAGCGGCAGTGCCCGGCCGGTTCGGATCGGTGTCAGCGCCTGCCTGCTGGGTCAGGAAGTCCGCTACGACGGCGGCCACAAACGGGCATCCTTCGTCGCCGATGTGCTGCCGCGGTATGTCGAGCTGATACCGCTCTGTCCAGAAGTCGCCATCGGTCTCGGCGTCCCGCGCGAGCCGATTCGGCTGGAGGGTGCCCCTGAGGCGCCTCGCGCGGTTGGCGTTAGCAACCGGCAGCTTGACGTTACCGACCGCCTGCAAGATTACGGGCGTGAGGTGGCTGCTGCACTCGGCGACATCAGCGGCTATATCTTCAAAAGTAAATCCCCTAGTTGCGGTCTGGAGAACGTCCGGCTGCATACCGCCGACGGCGGCGCGATAGCCGCGGGCACGGGCCTTTACGCCGCCGAGATCGTGCGGGCGATGCCGCTGCTGCCGGTAGTGGAAGAGAGCCGACTGGAAGATCCGGAAGATCGCGAGAATTTCATGGAGCGGGTTTTCGCCTACCACCGCTGGCAGGAACTGCTGCGGCAAGGGCCGACAGCGGAACGGCTGGCCAGCTTTCACGCTGCGCATAAGATGATTCTGCTGGCTCACAGCCGCGAATACCTGACCCAGTTGGGTCGCTTGGTAGCGGCTGCCGGCCGGCAACCGCTCGCCGAGCAGGTGCGGGTCTATGGTGAGCTGCTGATGCAGGCGCTGGCGCAACCGGCGACACGGCAACGGCACGCCGATGCGCTGTACCATCTCATGGGTTATCTGAAAGATCAGCTCGATCAGGCGGACAAAGCTGAGCTGGTCGAATTGATCGAGAATTATCGCACCGGTCTGGTGCCGCGGATCGCGCCCATCGTTCTGCTCAGACACCACTTTCGCCGTCATCCACAGCCCTATGTCGAGCAGCAGTTGTATCTGGCGGAGCCGCAGGTATTCTGACGCTTGCTGATCCGGTGCCTGAGGCGCTCAACAGCCGGTGGCATGGGCAGCAGCAAGTACAGCGGCGGAGTCGTCATGGCACATAAAGCACGTTTCGGTATCGTCGTCGTCGGCGATGAGATCCTTACAGGTAAGCGGCAGGACAAGCATTTTTCCCGGACCGTCCAGATGCTGGCTGCGCGTGGCCTGGAGCTGGCCTGGGCGAGGCACGTCGGCGACGAAGACAGCCTGCTGGTGGAAACCTACCGCGAGACCTTCGCCAGCAGCGACATCGTCTTCAGCTTCGGCGGTATCGGTGGTACGCCGGACGATCGCACTCGGCAGGCCGTCGCCGCGGCTCTCGGCCGTGGCCTGCGGGTGCATCCGGAGGGCATGCGGGAGCTGCGGGCGCGCTTCCCGGAAAGCGAGCTCACGCCGATGCGCTTGCGCATGATCGAGTTCCCGGAAGGCGCCGAGCTGATACCAAATCCTGTCAACCGCATCCCGGGATTTACTATCGCCAGCCATCATTTCGTGCCGGGCTTTCCGAATATGGCCTGGCCGATGATCGAGTGGGTGCTGGACACCCGTTACGCTCAGCTGCAGGTGCCGGGCACTATCGCCGAGCAGGTGATTCTGGTGGAGAATTGCCGCGAGAGCCAGATCGTTGCGCTGATGGAGACCTTCGTCAGCCGCTACCCGCTGCTGCGTATGTCTTGTCTACCGCATAGTGAGGGCGATCGCTACGAGCTGGAACTGGGGCTGCGTGGCGAGCCAGGGCTGGTCAACGGAGCCATGCAGGAGCTGCAGCGGGAAGTATCGGCGCTGGGATTCCGTTGGTTGCCGGTGAATCTCTACGCCCGTCAGGCTTAGAACCTATTTCAGTCGACCCCAGCGCAGCGCATGGGGGCTACTTAAATAGGTTCATAACTAGGCGCCGGCCTTTACCAGCCCTGCCCGCGCAGGGTAGCGGCTGGTAAACTCCTGCAGCGGCTGCGGCGGAGAAAACAGAAAACCCTGCACGACCGGGCAGCGCACCGCCCGCAAATAAGCCAACTGGCTAGCCCGCTCTACGCCTTCGGCGACAACCCGCAGTTTCAAACCTTGGGCCATGGCGACGATGGCGTTAACGATGCAGGCATCGTCGAAGCTGCTGATGTTGTGGATGAAGCTGCGGTCGATCTTCAGGGTCGAGATCGGGAATTTCTGCAGGTAGCTCAGCGACGAGTAGCCGGTGCCGAAGTCGTCGATGGCGATTCGGACGCCGACGTTATGCAGCTGCAGCAGTTTGTGGACGACATCGGGCTGATCGCTCAGCAGCAGGTTCTCGGTAATCTCCAGCTCCAGACAGTCAGCCGGGAAGCGCTCTTCTTCGAGTATGCCGAGGATGTCTGCGGTAAAGCTGTCGCACTGGACCAGCAGCGGCGAGAGGTTGACCGACAGCAGCAGATTCGGCCAGCCCTGCCGGTGCAGCGTGGCGATCTCCCGGCAGGCGCGGCGGATAGTGCGGCGATCCATTTCCAGGATCAGCCGACTGTGCTCGGCAACCGGGATGAAAGCGGCCGGCGAAACTTGGCCAAGCCGCGGGTGATTCCAGCGGATCAGAGCCTCGACGCCGATCAGTTGTTCGGTTTCGGTGTCGAACTGTGGCTGATAGTGAATTTCGAACTGATTGAGTTCCAGCGCCCGCCGCAGCTCCTGCTCCAGCAGTAATCGCTGGCTGGTGCTTTCTTTCATTTCTTGCTCGAAGATCTGAAAGCCCGCCTTGCCCGAAGTCTTGGCGTAGTACATGGCAATGCCGGCGTTCTTGATCAGAGCCTCGCTGCTGTCGCCGCCCTCGGGATAGATCGCTGCCCCGATCGAAGCGTCGACGTGCAACTCGTGTCCCTCGATCAGGAAAGGGCTTTGCAAGCTGGCGCGGATCTTCTCGACCATCCGCTCCACGGTGTATGGAGCGCGGGTGTCGCTCAGCAGCACGGTGAACTCGTCGCCGCCGAAGCGGGAGAGCGTGTCGCCACTTCGAATGCACTCCGCCAGCCGTTTGCTGACCGCCCGCAGCAGACCGTCGCCTACGCTGTGTCCGAGCGAGTCGTTGATGATCTTGAAGCGGGCGAGGTCGATGAACATTACCGCCGGCCGCTGACCGCCCCGTTCCGCCAAGCCCACCGCCATGTTCAAGCGGTTCTTGAACAGAGTGCGGTTGGGCAACTGTGTCAGCAGATCGTGGTAGGCCTGAAAGCTGATCAGGGCTTTGGCCTGTATCCGCTCGGTGATGTCGCGTGCCAAGCCATAGGTGCGATAGCGTTGGCCGGCCATGTGCAGCTCATCGGTATCGGCAATAGGCCACATGGCGACTTCGAAGTAGCGCTTGCCGAGCTCTGGATGACAGCTCTTGAAAGCGATATCGAGAGTGTGCTGCCTGTGCTCGCGCGGGTCGGATGGTGCGAGGAGGGAGCGGATCTTGTCCAGATCCTCGTCTTCCACGATGCTGCTGATATGGCGGCCGAGCAGTTCAGCAGGACTGTAGCCCAACAGGTTCTCCGCCTGCCCATTGACGAAGCTGAAGTTCCCGGCCTCATCGAGGATATAGATGAAGTCCGGCGAATTGTTGACGATGAAGCGATGCAGGCGCTCTGAACGGTCCAGCTTGATCTGCATCAGCCGGCTTTGGTCCTCCAGGCGCCGTTTGCGCACGGCGTTGTTGACGGTAGCAATCAGTTCTTCCGGTACGTACGGCTTTTTTAGATAGTCGTACGCGCCGTGCCGTAAGGCATACGAGATATCGTGGAGCGAGCTCTCGCCGCTGACGACGATAATCGTCACGTCAAGGCGGTGGCTAGCTGCATGATGCATTACATCGTGACCGGAAACCCCGGGCATGCGCAGGTCCAGCAACATCACCTGATACTGGGTCTGCTGCAGACGCTCGATCGCTTCCAGACCGCCGGCAGCCGTATCGACGGCATAACCATAGGTGGTCAGCAGCTCGCTGAGGCTGTCAAGGAGGCAACGGTCATCATCTACCAGAAGGATGCGCGCCGGTTGCGATTCATCGTTATCGAAAAAATCCATAAATATAAAATTATCGGCCGATCATTTGCCGCCAGATATTAACTTGCATTCAAACCGCTGTGACGATTTTTCTGCCATCGTACGGCCGTAAATTCGGAATCAGCAGTCGGAAGCGCGTATCCCAGGGTCGGCTGTCGCAGGTAATCGTGCCGCTCAGTTCCTTTATCAGGCGCTTGGTGATACTCAGCCCAAAGCCAGCATGAATGCTGTCTTTGGTAGAGGCGGCCGGTGAAAGCAGTCGGTTAATGATCTCTGCCGGGGTGCCAGGGCCGCTGTCCTCCACCGTTACGGCGACGAAACCATGCTGGTGCTCACTGAGGCCGGCAGCGGTCGAGCCGACAACGATACCACCTTCCTGCAAAGTTTCCGCCGCGTTTCTGATAAGGCTGATCAGGATCTGCTTGACCGGGGCTGCTGCTACGGTAGCGAGCGGTGGCAGCGGATTGCGCCGCAGTTGCGGAATGTCCTCGCTTGCCTGCGGCATCTCGCCGAGCGTTAGCCGCAATGCCTCATCGTCGTACGCCGCATCGAGGATGCGCGGCAACGGCAAGCTCGGGAGGTGGCCCGGCGACTGACGCTGGGATGCCATCATTCTGCTGATCCTAACGATTGAAGGTTGCAGCGCCGGAGCAGTTCCCCGAAGCACGGTGCTCCAAGAGGCGCCATGTCGTAGCTCAGTATATACCCTAGGTCGAAAGGCGCCGGCAAAAAAGATTTGACATAGTGTATTTTCAACACTAACGTTCATCCACCCAGCGGGAGGCGGGTTGCGATGACACAGCAGGAGAGGGAACAGATTCTCGCGGAAGTCGGCACCGACGTCGTGTTTTTCACCATGCGGCAGGAGCGCCTGTGCGTACTGCTGGTGCGGCGGGAGCGTGAGCCTTACGGCGGCCGTTGGAGCCTGCCGGGCGGCATGGTGGGCCGGCACGAAACGCTGGATGCCGCCGCGCGGCGCATGCTGGCATCCAAGACCGGGGTCGAAGGGGTTTACCTGGAGCAGTTGTTCACGTTCGGAGGAATCTCGCGTGATCCGCGCGGGCGGGTAGTGTCGGTGGCGTACTACGCGCTGGTGGCATCGGATCGCATGCCGTCGGTGCGGAACATGCCGAACATCGCCTGGCACGAGGCAGATACGCTGCCGGAGCTGGCTTTCGACCACGCCGACATGATCGCGATGGCGCGGCGGCGACTGGCGTCGAAACTGGAGTACTCAACTATCGCACTGCAGCTGATGCCGGAAAAATTCACCTTGAGCGAGCTGCAGGCGGTGTACGAGCACATACTCGGCGAAACTCTGGACAAGCGTAATTTTCGCAAACGTCTGCAGGGGCTCGGCTGTCTGGAAGCTACGGGCGAGCATCATCGGGCAGGCAAACACCGGCCCGCCAAGCTCTATCGCATGAAGAGCCCGGGGCGGGTCGAGTTTATCAAGTGAGACGGCCGCAGGCCGGAGGTAGCCATGAGCAAGGCGCAGCTGATTAATGGGCCGGCCGAACCGGCGTTCTTCCGCGAGGAGGCCTTCAGCGCAGCGGAGACGCTGTTGCCTGGCGAGCGCGAAGCGCTGTTGGAACGCGCTAAGGCTCTGTTGCAATCGACCAACTCGGTGTTGGTCACTCATTACTACACTGCCCCCGAGTTGCAGCAGCTGGCCGACGAAAGCGGCGGGTATGTCTCCGACTCGCTGGACATGGCGCGCTTCGGCAAAGAGCATCCGGCGACCACTCTGGTAGTGGCGGGGGTGCGCTTCATGGGGGAAACGGCCAAGATCCTGTCGCCGGAGAAGCGGGTCTTGATGCCTGAGCTGGAAGCCACCTGCTCGCTGGATATCGGCTGCCCGGCGGACGAGTTCGCCGCTTGGTGCGATCAGCATCCGGACCGGACCGTAGTGGTCTATGCCAATACCAGCGCCGCAGTGAAGGCGCGGGCCGACTGGGTGGTGACCTCCAGCATCGCCGTCGATGTGGTCCGCCATCTGGCGGCACGCGGCGAGAAAATCCTGTGGGCGCCCGATCGTCATCTGGGCGAGTACATCCAGCGCGAAACCGGCGCCGACATGCTGCTGTGGCAAGGCAGCTGCATCGTCCACGAGGAATTCAAGTCGCGCGAGCTCACCAAGCTGCGCGAGGAGCATCCGGATGCGGTGGTGCTGGTGCATCCGGAATCGCCGATGAGCGTGGTCGAGCAGGCGGATGTGGTCGGCTCCACCTCCAAGCTGCTGGCGGCGGTCAAGAGCATGGACGCCAAGAAGTTCATCGTCGCCACCGACAGCGGCATCTTCTACAAGATGCTGCAGGCTAATCCGGATAAGGAGCTGCTGGCCGCGCCGACCGCCGGCAAGGGTGCCACCTGCAGCAGCTGTGCCCATTGCCCTTGGATGGCAATGAATGGCTTGCGTAATTTGGTGCACACGTTGGAGACCGGGGCGAACGAAGTCCTGGTCGATCCAGCTATTGCCGAACGCGCCAAGATTTCGCTGGGCCGTATGCTCGATTTCGCCGCCGAACAGAAGCGGCAGGTGCTCGGTCTCGGCGACGCCTAGGCCGGCTGCCCAGCCAGTGCCGCATGGAAGCGGCACTCCCGCCAACTACCCCCTTTCCTATCCCTTATCTCCACAGCCGGCAAGCATGCCGGAGCCTGCGCAGCCAGTTACCAAGAGCCTCTCAGCAGGCAGCCCTTGGTTGCACGAGCTGCGGGTATTTCCCAATTTCCCCTGGCCTGCAGCGTCCATATCTCCCGTTCCTGTAAGCATCGTCGTGTGTCGGTATCCGAACCACAATAAGAGAGGATGCAATGACCAATCGGGGAGCGGCGGTTCTGGGCGTGCGCCTGCTGGCGCTTTATTTCTTCGTGCACAGCCTGATCAACCTGCCGATGGTGGCAGGGGCGGTCTATCCGCAGAACTACTGGCAGCTGTTGGCGCCGCTGGTTCTGGCCGGGCTGCTCTGGTCCGGCGTCGGGCGGATCGCCTCGTGGATCCTGCCGCAGCGCACCGCGGCTCCGCCAGCGCCGGCCGCCGACCCCGCTGACTGGTATGTGCTCGCGTTTGCCGCGGTTGGCCTGTTGGTGACGGTCCAGGCTTTGCCAGTGCTGGTCGAAGTCGCGGCGCAGGTCTATCGCCAATCGCGCGACCTGCAGGACCTGGATGCCGCGCTGCTTGCCGCCTTGTCTGCCGCTGTGTTGCGGCTGGGATTGGGGCTGGCGGTGCTGTTCGGTAGCCGGGGCTTTGCCAGGTTGATCGCCCGGCTGCGGACCGCCGGATTGCAGCACACCGTCAGTTCTTGAACAGAAAGTACACCGCCCCTAGCAGGCACAGTCCGGCCCAGAGGTAGTTCCAGCTGAGCGGCTGCTTCATGTAGAGCAGGGCGAACGGCACGAACACCGACAGCGTGATCACCTCCTGCAGCATCTTGAGCTGGGGCAGGCTGAGCGCGCTGAAGCCGATACGGTTGGCGGGCACCTGCAGCATGTACTCGAACAGAGCGATGCTCCAGCTCAGCAGAGCGGCGATCCACCAGGGTTTGTCGCTCAAATTTCGCAGGTGGCCGTACCAAGCGAACGTCATGAACACATTGGCAAGCGTCAGCAGCAGGATGGTTTGCAGTGTGATGACCATGCAGTTTCGATTGCCCCAGGGGAAAAGCTCATATTCTTGCCGGTGGCCGGCTGCGCTGGAAGCCCGGCTGATCCGGCCTTGGGCCATCGCCTGCCGGCCGTCGCGGCTCCATATAAGCGCCATGATCGCCCTGGTCGGCGCCTTCGCCTGCGGCTGCGCCAGCAAGCCTGCCGATCCGTGGTGGGGACAGGATAAAGCCGCACATCTTGTGGTCAGTGCCGCACTGTCCGCTACGATGACGCACCTTGCCATGGAGACGGGCGAGTCGGGACCGCGGGCGCATGCCGAAGCGGTCAGTGTGGTGCTGGTCCTCGGCGCCGGCAAGGAGGCTTATGATAGCCGTCCTGGCGGCACCGGCTGGAGCTGGCGCGACATGAGCTGGAATCTGCTCGGCGCCCTGCTCGGTGGTGTGCTGGTGCGCCTGACCGACTGAGCCACGTCAACTGCTACCAAAGCCTGTTGCAAGGGGAGCCCTGACCGCGATACCTACATCCTGCGGGACGAGGCTCCAGGCAATCACCGTGAGGAGCTGAAATGCTTGCCGCCATACGCCGTTTTTTTGAGGACCGCTTGTCAGCGACCAGCCTCTCGCAGCAGAGCTCGGAGCAGCGCCTGCAGCTTGCCACCGCTGCACTGCTGCTGGAGGTCGCTCGCGCCGATCAGGCTATCCACAAGCTCGAGCTGACGACCGTCGAGCAGGCCATTGCCCGCACCTTCCAGCTTTCCGCCGACGCGATGGCCGACCTGGTACGGCTGGCGGAAGAAGAAGTGCGGCAGTCCACCTCCGACTACGCCTTTACTTCACTGGTCAACAAAGGCTTTGAGCTGGCCGACAAGGTGCGGCTGATCGAGCTGCTATGGGAGGTGGCCTACGCCGACGGCGAACTGGACAAGTACGAAGAGCACCTGATCCGCCGCATCGCCGAGCTGATTTATGTGCCTCATCAGGAGTTCATCGCCGCCAAGCTGCGGGTGGCGGAAAAGGTCGGGTGAGTGGAGAGAGACTTACCACCGAGACACAGAGAGCGCAGAGAAAAGAAGAGAAAAGACGTTAACCACAAAGGCACGAAGAGTACAAAGAACCACAAAGGAAGAGGTTTTACTTTGTGTTCCTGCGTGGCCTTGGTGCCTTGGTGGTTACCCGTTGCCCCCTCAGTCGCCCGGCGTTGAGCGGTGCAGTTTGATGGTCTGGCGGGACTTGGCACGGAGCCGCAGGTTGAGCATCTCTACGCCTACCGAGAAGGCCATGGCGAAGTAGATGTAGCCCTTGGGGATGTGCAGGCCGAAGCTCTCGGCGATCAAACTGACGCCGACCAGGATGAGAAAGCTGAGGGCGAGCATTTTCACCGTCGGATGCCGGTCGACGAAATCGCCGATGGGGGCTGCGGCGAACATCATGATGGCGACCGCGATCATGATGGCGATGACCATGACCGGAATGTGGTCGGCCATGCCGACTGCGGTGATGACCGAATCGAGCGAGAAGACGATATCGATCAGCGCTATCTGCACCAGGACGGCGCTGAAGGCGGCGACTTTGGGCGTCGCTTCCGACTCGTCGGCACCTTCCAGATTGGCGTGAATCTCATTGGTGGCTTTGGCCAGCAGGAACAGTCCGCCGCCAAGCAAGATCAGACTGCGGCCGGAAACCTCATAATCGAGGACGCTGAACAGCGGTGCGGTGAGCGACATCACCCAAGCCAGCGACAGCAACAGCAGGATACGGGTCCCCATGGCTAGGCCAAGGCCGAAGACGCGGCCTTTCTGGCGTTGCTCCGGCGGCAGTCGGCCAACCAGGATGGAGATAAAGATGATGTTGTCGATGCCGAGGACGATTTCGAGGGCGGTCAGCGTCACCAACGCGATCCAGGCCTGCGGGTCGGCAATCCATTCCATAAAGGCATGATCCTGTGTTTCGGTTGGATGAGGGCAATCCTAATGGCGGCTGGCCGTACTGAACAGAGGGACAGCCGACAAATTGCGCTGCAGATAGCACAACCAACTCGCTGTCGCCAATCGCCGACGCCAAACCGTTGCCGGTAAGGGCTGCTTTGTCTTGACAACGACTTTCGCCCCCCCCAGTTCGACTCCTGTTTCTCAGGAGATTCAGCTCGAGGAGTAATCGATGAAAAGCAAGCTCTTACACTGGTTGTCAGCTCCGCTGGCACTGCTCACGCTGGCTCTTACTCTGTCGGCCTGCAACACGATGGAAGGCGTTGGTGAGGACGTCGAGTCTGCGGGCCGGGGGATCGACAAATCAGCAGAGAGAAGCAAGGGCTACTAGTGTTCCGATGCTGCCGAACCATGCTCTTCGGCAGCTTGGCCGGTATTCACAGGAAAGTGCCGGCTACGAGAGAGGCGGCAGAGTTGTCGCTACAGCGTAGCCGGCATATTCCTGAAAGATTTCATCGTGCGCTTTGATATATGCGCCGCGAATAATCATAGAGAAAACCCTTCCTTCAGCCCTTTTCCAGCGCTTGCTAGCATCGTTGCCGTTACGGGTTTTAAGGCGTTGCTTGGGTAACGGCATGCAAGACGGTGATCTTTTACAGAGTCAGGCCGACCTTTCCGCACCGATCGGACTCGAGCCGGTTCCGCTGAATGCAGAACTAGCCGGCCGGACTGCGGAGCAGCGGGTTGCCTGGGCGCTGGCACAGTTTCCGGAGCAGATTGCCCTGGCGTCGAGCTTCGGCGTGCAGGCGGCAGTACTGCTGCACATGGTGTCGGTGCAAAAAACCGCTATCCCGGTCATTTTGATCGACACCGGCTATCTGTTTCCGGAAACGTATCGGTTCATCGATGAGCTGACCGAGCGGCTCCGCTTGAATCTGCACGTCTACCGGGCCCGGCCTGGTCCGGCTTGGCAGGAAGCGCGCTATGGCCGGTTGTGGGAGCACGGGTTGGGCGGGATCGAGCGCTACAACCTGCTCAACAAGGTCGAGCCGATGCGGCGGGCGTTGCAAGAGCTGAACGTCAAGGCCTGGTTTTCCGGCTTGCGCCGTCAGCAGTCGCGCAGCCGCCAGAACCGGGAAATTCTGGAGCGCGGCAAGGACGGTTGTTGGCGCCTTCATCCGATCGTCGATTGGAGTGACCGCGACGTATTCAACTATCTTCGCAGGCACGACCTGCCGTACCACCCCCTATGGCACGAGGGTTATGTCTCGGTCGGCGACTGGCACACCACAAACAAGCTCACCGCCGGGATGCGCGAAGAGGACACCCGATTTTTCGGGCTAAAACGCGAGTGCGGCCTGCACGAGCAGCTGTGAGCAGCCTGATTTAACTGCCGGCATATTGGTTTTCGTTGCAGGGGAGAACACGAGGCCCAGGCGTTGCTGTCAACGCTCTTCCGCCGCAAGTCTCCCTACAGAGTTGCGGCCCCAGCGGTTGGCAATGTTGTAGGAGCACCCACAGGGCATAAAGAGCCACAGGCCCCAAGCGGCTTTAGCCGCGAGAGCCGGCCGAGCGGCCGGCGCAATAAACCCCAGCAGTGGCAGCAGGATGTTCGATTGCTGCCGCCCAACGCTCAGCAGCTCAGCAGCTCAGCAAGCGCCGCAGCAGATCGCCCACCGCGACCGCGGTAAACGGTTTGTCCAGCAGCACCGAGACGTCCGCCCGTTGCACCGATGCCAGCTGCGTGGTGTTCTGTTCCGTGGTGATCATCAGGATCGGCACTTCCGGCTGCCCGCTGCTCAGATTGCGGATGTGGTTGGTGAGCTGTTCGCCATCCATCTCCAGCATGTGAAAGTCAGCGATGACCAGATCGAAGGAATGGTCGCGGATCGCTTCGGCAGCCTCGCGGCCGTTGCCGGCGCAGTGGATGTGCTCTATCCCCATGTTGCGGAGCAGGTGGACGATGTGATGCAGGGCGAACCGGCTGTCGTTGACCACTAGCACCCCCAGCTGCTCGACCTCCAGGTCGAGCAGCTCCAGCCGCTCCGGCTCCATGTAATCCAGACTGGCATAGAGTGCGGTCTTCAGCTCGTCGATCTCGAACGGCTTAGGCAAGATTGCCAGCACGCCCGCCTGCCGTATCGGCTCCAGATTGTGGTTACGCCGTTCGCTGGACACCAGCATGAAGGGCACGCTGGCGAGACGTTCGTCGGTGCGCATTGCTTCGATCAGCTCGGTGCCGGTCATGTCGTCGAAATACATCGCGCTGAGGACCAGGTCGGGCACGTGGGCACGTATCAGGTCGAGAGCCAGCCGGCCGTTCGGAGCGACCTCGATCTGATAGACGCCAACCTGCCGCAGCCGGTCGACGATGATGCGCGACTGCGGCAACGAGCCTTCGACGAGCACAATGTAAAGGTCTTGCAGCGATAGCTTGGAGGTCACAGAGCGCCGGCCGATTTTTTGAGAATGTTCCGGCGATTTTCACTGCTACGGCGAGCAGGGACAAGCGAGCGGCCGTGCATTGCCGGATGATGGATTTTTTCCAGTAAGCCCGCATCTGTGAACTGGTGTGGCCATAAATGCCACTGCACACCGTCGAAAATCTGCTTTTTGCGCCCGCAAAACACGAATCTTGGCAAGGAGGCCACGATGAGCAACCACGTCTACAAACTGATCGAGCTCACCGGATCGTCCCCGACCAGCATCGACGACGCCATTCGAAATGCCGTCCAGAAAGCCTCGAAGACCCTGCATAACCTGCAATGGTTCGAGGTGATACAAACGCGCGGCTATATCAAGGACGGCGATGTCGCCCATTTCCAGGTAATGATCAAGATCGGATTTACGTTGGACTAGTCGGCAGGCTTTTCCGTCGGACTCAGGAAAAGCCGCCGGTTCGCCACCTAACTCTAAGAGGAGCATCATGAGCGATATCCTACGGATAGGAGCAGCACTGCTGTTTTCAGGGGCCGTCTCGGCGACGACGGTGGAAATGCACGCGGTCACTCCTGACGGTGTGGGCGGAAGTATCGGCACGGTTAAGATCGAAGCGGCCGAGCAAGGCAGTAAACTTACCCCGGATTTGGAGGGCCTGACGCCCGGCGCGCATGGCTTCCATGTCCACGAGCAGGGCAGCTGCGAGCCCGGCACCGCGGAAGGCAAGCCAGGGGCGGCCTTGGCGGCCGGCGGCCACTACGATCCCGTTGGTACCGGCAAGCACGCCGGCCCGTACGGCGACGGCCATCTGGGGGACCTGCCGGTGCTTTATGTTGGCGCCGACGGCCGGGCGACCGATCCGGTGCTCGCACCACGGATCCGGCCGGAGCAGATGGCGGGGCGAACGTTGATGGTGCATGCCGGCGGCGACAATTATTCGGACGAGCCGGAAAAGTTGGGCGGCGGCGGCAGCCGAGTGGCCTGCGGAGTCGTGCCCAAGTCGGGTTAGCGGACAGCGGCTGCTGATGTCCAAGACGCGCTGCGGCCGCGACAGCAGTGGGCTTATGCAATAAGCTTTAGCCGATGGATGCAGCCACCAATATCATTGATCTGCCGCCCAAGTCCGCCGGGTCTAAAACCGCTTTGGTGTTGTCCGGCGGCGGCGCGCGCGCGGCATATCAGGTTGGGGTGCTGAAAGCGGTATCCGAGATTCTGCCCAGACAGGCCGGCAATCCGTTCCCTATTGTCTGCGGCACTTCAGCCGGTGCGCTCAACGCGGTCGCTATTGCGACCTTTGCCAGCCGCTTCCGGCTCGGCGTGCATGGCCTGGAGACGGTCTGGCGGAATTTTAGCAGCAAGCAGGTCTATCGGACCGAGTTTCTAGGGTTGGTGGGGCGTGGCAGCCGCTGGCTGAGCGCTCTGTTTCTTAGCGGGCTGGGGGCTAAGCGGCCGGTTTCGCTGCTCGACAATGCGCCGCTGGCACAACTGCTGGAGAGGATGCTGCGCTTCGACCGGATTCAGCAGGCCATCGAGCGGGGCGATCTGCATGCGGTCAGCGTAACCTGCTCGGGTTACAGCAGCGGTGAGTCGGTCAGTTTTTTCGAGGCCGCGCGTGAAGTCGGCGGCTGGCGCCGCAACCGCCGGCTGGGCGTGCGCTCACGCCTTGGCCTGCGCCACCTGCTGGCGTCCTCGGCCATACCGGCGCTGTTTCCCGCGGTACAGCTGAATCGCGAATATTTCGGCGATGGTTCGGTACGACAGCTGGCGCCGCTGAGCCCGGCCTTGCACTTGGGGGCGGATCGCATCCTGGTGGTCGGCGTCAGCGGCAGCGAGGAGATGCTGGCGCGAGGCC
>DASULL010000386.1:0-7557 GCA_036278215.1 Gammaproteobacteria bacterium
GCTCGGCGCTGCGCGACGGCATGCGCTTGGTCAGCGTGGTGCTCGGTTCGAAAACCGAACAAGCCCGCGCCGACCATACTCAGGCACTGCTTAACTACGGCTTCCGCTTTTACGAAACCCATCGTCTCTATCAGGCCAAGACACCGCTCGCCCAACCTCGGGTGTGGAAAGGCAGCACTGAACTGCTGCCGCTGGGCGTCAGCACCGATCTGTGGGTAACTGTTCCGCGCCAGCAGTACGACAAGCTGGAAGCGAGCATGACCATCGAGAATCTGATCGCCGCTCCAGTGGCAGCGGGTACCCAGTTTGGCCGTGTCGTGGTCCGTCTGGGGGATCAGGTTGTCTCGGAAACACCCCTGATCGCGCTAGCGGAGGTCCAGGAAGGCGGGATTTTCCGGCGCATCGTTGATTCCGTCCTGCTTCGCTTCCAGTAATCCAGAGCGATCGCTGCACTCTTCCGGAACGGGAGGGTGCAGCGGTAACTGCAGCCGGGGAAGGAAACCCCAATCCCGGCCGCCGATATTTTGGCTACTCGCGGGGACGCACGACGCTATATCGCTATATAGTGTGGGCCTACTCCGGAGACTACGCATGGAACCGAATCAGCCTTCACTTCTGAAATTTCCCTGCCGCTTTCCGATCAAGGCGATGGGCCGGACCAACTCTGCCCTGGTCCAACAAGTGGAAGAGCTGGTCCGACGGCACGTGCCCAACCTGAAAACGGGGGACATCAGCACCCGACCCAGCACCCGCGGCAACTATGTGGCGATCACCATCACCATCACCGCCACCAGCCGCGAACAGCTTGATGCCATCTACCTGGATCTGAACTCGCACGAGAACATCGTGATGACGCTTTGAGAAGGTTCATCACGGAGACCCAGAAGGCCCAGAGAAGGGAAAGAATATTCACCACAAAGACACAAAGCACACGAAGGAATAAGATTTTCCCTTTGTGTCTTTGTGGTTAATCTTCCTTCTTCCTCTGTGTTCTCCGTGTCTCGGTGGTGCCCCCCCGCCCGAGTGGCGCCTTTGACCCAGACGCGCTATGGTATTGGCCCGCTTGGAAACGGCAGCCGATGTCAGAACCGCGCATCCTCGCTGAGCCCTCTGCCGACGCCGTGATCATCCGGCGGCTAGGCTTGGTGCCGTACGCTTCCACCTTTGCTGCAATGCGCGAGTTCACCGAGCGGCGCGATGACACCACGCCCGATGAAATCTGGCTGTTGCAGCATCCGCCGGTATTTACCCTCGGCCTGACCGGCAAGCGCGAGCACTTGCTCGCGCCCGGCGAGATCCCGATCATCGAAACCGACCGCGGCGGCCAAGTCACCTACCACGGACCCGGGCAACTGGTGCTCTACCCTCTGCTCAACCTGCGTCGGCGCGACTTGGGAGTACGGCGGCTAGTGACCATACTCGAGCAATCGGTGGTCGGGCTGCTCGCCGATCTCGGGATTGCGGCGCTGGCGCGGCCGGATGCACCCGGCGTGTATGTCGACGACCGCAAGATCGCCTCGCTCGGCTTGAGGGTGCGCCGAGGCTGCAGTTACCACGGCTTGAGCCTGAACGTCGCCATCGATCTCGAACCATTTCAACGCATCAACCCCTGCGGCTATGCCGGGTTGGAAGTCACCCAGCTACGGGATCTGGCCGTCGAACGCGAGGCCGAAGCCATCGAGGATGCGTTGCTCACGCACCTGCTCGCGCAACTGCGGGCACAAGCTTCCCCAGCCGCCGCCACGGCTGTCTGACAGACGAAAGAGGTCGCATGTCCAGCAAACCTGCCAAAGTCATCCCCGGTGTGAAACTGCGCGGCGCGGAAAAAATGGCGCGCATCCCGGTCAAGGTCGAGACGACCACCGAACGCTTGCCCAAGCCAGATTGGATCCGGGTAAAGATTCCTGCCGGCAACGGCATCGATCGGATCAAAGAAAAGCTGCGGGGCGGCCGGCTGCACAGCGTCTGCGAGGAAGCCTCCTGCCCCAATCTGCCGGAATGCTTCGGCCACGGCACCGCCACCTTCATGATCATGGGTGACATCTGTACGCGCCGCTGCCCGTTCTGCGATGTAGGCCACGGCCGGCCGTTGCCGCTCGATCCGGACGAGCCTCATAATCTTGCCCAGACCGTGCACGACCTCGGCCTGCGCTACGTAGTAATCACCTCGGTCGATCGCGACGATCTGCTCGACGGCGGTGCCGGCCACTTCGCCGACTGCATCCGCGAAACCAGGGCCCTCAACCCTAACACCCGGGTCGAAGTACTGGTCCCCGACTTCCGCGGTCGCATGGAGCCGGCGCTGACCGCACTGGCGACGCACTTGCCGGACGTGTTCAACCACAACCTGGAGACGGTACCCAGGCTGTATAAGCAGTGCCGCCCCGGCTCGGACTACCAGTGGTCGCTGGAACTGATCAAGCAATTCGGTGAGCGCCACCCGCATATCCCCACCAAGTCCGGCCTGATGCTGGGCTTAGGCGAGGAAATCGAGGAAATCGAGCAGGTCATGGCCGACTTGCGCGCCCACGGCGCCAGCATGCTGACCATCGGCCAGTACCTGCAGCCCAGCGCGCATCACCTGCCAGTAGCCCGCTACGCACATCCGGACGAGTTCAAGCGGCTGGAAACGCTCGGCTACCAGATGGGCTTTTCTCACGTTGCCAGTGGTCCGATGGTGCGCTCCTCCTATCATGCCGATCAGCAGGCCATAAACGTCCTGCCGCCCACTGGCGAGGCATGAGCGGCTTCATCAGCAAGCTGATACTGCCACCTGGGATCTTCCTGCTCATCGGCTTGGCTGCCCTGTTGCTCTGGCGGCGCGCCGGCCGGACTCTGCTAGCGCTGGCGCTGCTGCTGCTGTGGGTGCTGAGCTCGCCGCGACCGAGCTGGCCGCTAGTCCGCGCCCTGCAATGGCAGCCGCCATTGACGGAAGCGGCCGCCCAAGCTGCCGGCGCCCAGGCAATCGTCGTGCTCGGCGGCGGCCGCAAGCTGTACACGGCCGACTATGGCGATACGGTGAATCACTGGACCCTGCTGCGGCTACGCTATGCGG
The DNA here is from genome assembly GCA_036278215.1 of Gammaproteobacteria bacterium. GTDB lineage: Bacteria > Pseudomonadota > Gammaproteobacteria > Nitrococcales > AK92 > JAAYIK01. The sequence goes on from DASULL010000386.1 coordinate 3,056, forward strand.
CTCGACTGCATCGCTGGACCGGCCTGCCGATCGTGCCGGTCGGCGGCGCGCCGGATGGCAAGGGCACGCCAGAGGGGCCACTGATGCGCGGCATCCTCACGGACGAATTTCACGTGCCTGTCCTCACCCACGAGCAGGATAGCCGCAATACTTACGAGAATGGGATACTTGCCGCCCGATTGCTGCAGCCGCAGGATATCCGCCGCATCATTCTGGTCACCCAGTCGCTGCACATGCCGCGAGCCGTGCGCGTCTTCACCCACGCCGGCTTCGAAGTGATACCGGCACCGACCGACTACACTGCGCCGAGTTTCAGCCTGCATGCCTTTACCCCGAACGCCGAGACTTTCTTTACAAGCTTCCTCGCCCTGCACGAACTGATCGGCGGCTGGTGGTACCGGCTGCGCTACGGAGTGTAAGCAAGCTCTGCCCTCCTAGCGGGCTCCTGACCTACTCCTTCGGCAGCTCGATCCGCTGCATGAGGTAACACAAGCAGTCCTGGCGGATGATCTGAGCGTCATGAGTGAGCATGGACGGCATGACCTGCCGGCGGGTTCGCAGCTCACCGTCGACCAGCTCGAAAAAGTCGTCGGTAACGTCTCGCCCGTCACCATCCTCGACCAAGAAACAGCCTTCCCGCAATGACGGCACCCAAGCGAAGGTGGTGCCGGCCGGCAGTTCGCGAAAATTGAGCTGCTGCAGGTCGTCCATCAGCTGCACGTCTGTGCCGACATCGCCGAAGCCGAACGACACATCGGCTGGAATCCGGACTATCGCTATGGTCTGGAAGAGGCCGATATCGCTGGCCGGATACGCCGGAATCTCGCTCAGGTGTAAAACCGACTCAACGAATTCCCGGGCATGCTCGGCGCCGTAACTGTTGTCCGGCTGACCGCATTCGATGGTAACGGCCGGGCATAATTCGCTGAATGCCAGCGATTGCACCCCGCGCGGCCGGGTGAAATAGACCACCGTCTGACTGAACAGCGACGCCAGATAGAGATAACGGCCGTCGAGCTTGTTGATGCAGCCGTAGTGTGGGTTGAGGCCAGTGTTATTGTGGATGTCTATGCTGGCGAATACTCGCCGCTGGCGCATCTGATCGACGACCTGCGCCATCAGCTTCGCCTCCGAGCTGCTGGTGTCATGCCCGCCCGGCCAGACGCGGTTGTAGTCCGCTTGGCCTTCCAGCCGCCGGACGCCGGTCCGAGCGGCGTGCACGTTGCCGACGAACAGCGACAACGCCCGCGGCAGCGGCCGGTCCAGCCTGGTGCGGAGAAACTGCTGCATGGCATCGACGCCGGAGGTCTCGTTGCCGTGCAGCAGCACGGAAACGAACAATGGCCGGTCCCGCAGCCCCGGCAGATGAATCAGGCTGGGCCCGCCCAGCACCTCTTCCAGCTCAGCCGGCGTGGCATCGAGAAAGCCTTTTGGCAGATCGTTGTACTGTCTCAACATCCTTGCTCAGACCTCGATCTGGCGGTTCATCCGCAACCGCCCGGCGCCCCCAATCGTACTCCGATCTCTAGAGAGTGTGGCAAAACAGCGCGAACCAAATGCGGCGCAGTCACAGCCGCCGGCTGGACCGCTGGGCGAGCGCAGCAAGCTTGCGCCGCCCTCTCTTCTCGGCAGAGAGCCTCGCAGACTCTCTCCTGCCGTCCTACAAGGCCCAACGGTGCACCGGCTCGCCCGATTCCTGGTTCTCCAAATAGCGCGCCAGCAGGCCAGCGAAGTCGCGGCCATGGCGTCTGATGTAGGCCTGCTGCCAAGCCGACCCAGTCATGCCGGAAGCGACACGCTGCTCGATGATGGCAAGGCCGGCCGCGGCCTCGGCGTCATCGACCCCAGCCAGCTGCAGCCCCCGCGCCGCCAGCGGCAACAGCTCGCGCATGATCAGCTGGCCCAGGCGAATCCGGGTACCGCCGAACCAATCCACCTCCGCCGCCAGGCCGAACCGGGCTGCCTTGTAGAAATTGCGCTCCGCCAACTGGAACGGCAAGCGGCTGTCGGGACCTTCCGTGCTGTCCGCTAGACCATGAACCACGCCGTAGTAAAACACGGCATTGGCGATCATATCGGCAATGGTCGGTCCAGCGGCCATAACGCGGTGCTCGATCCGCAGATGCGGCCGGCCATCTTCATTGAAACCCACCAGCGGCCGGTTCCAGCGCCAGATGGTGCCGTTATGCAATCTGAGATGGGCCAGCCGCTCCACCGGCTCATCCAGCAGCACCGGCAGCAGTACCGGAAAATGCTGGCGGTTTTCGACGAACAAGCCGTACAGAGCGTCGCGGCTGTAACCGCTGCCGAAGCTGACCCGAGCGAAGGTCCCGGCGTGGCCACCATGCTGGGGGGTAACCGCTACCGCCTGCTCGAACAGCGGGATGCGCGTCTCCTCCCAGAGCTGCCGGCCGAACAGGTACGGCGAGTTGGCGGCAATGGCAACCGTGGCGGCCGATGCCATTAGCGACGCATTGAACAGCCGCGGGGCGGTTGTGGGTGTCGCCTGCAGGTGCAGCTGCAGCGACGTGGTCGCAGACTCGAGCATGACATCGGCGTGACGCAGCACCAGATGCTCCGCGCCCTCGATATCGAGCTCGAGCGGGCGGCGATTGCGCAGTACCAGCACCTGCTCATTCAGCGCCTGATAGCGTTTGAGGCGGGACATGCGCGCCAGGTTGAGATCCTCCTGGCGAACCGTCGGCAGGATGCCGATCAGCGCCAGCCGCGCATCCTCCTGGCCGGCAGCAGCGCAGGTGCGTCGCCACACCCGGCTAAGCTCTGCGCGCAGCGCCTTGAACGGCTGCCCCGCCAGCGGCCGCGGCGTGCTGTTGAACTCCAGGTTGTACTGGGCAAGCTCTGGCGTCAGCAGCGGATCGGCTGCGTGCGCCAGCACCTCGGCGTTGCATGGCTTCGGCCGGCCGGCGGCATCGACCAGCCAGGCTTCCAGTTCGAGGCCGACCCGCGGCGGCTGGTCAGCCAGCAGGCCGTTGTTGCGCCAGGCCTTCAGCAGTTCGGTTTCAGCTTTCAGCCGGGCACTGAAGGCCTGGAAGTCTTCGCGCGTGAATTTAGTGTCTTTGATCTCGCTGCCCATATCGCCATTCATGCTCGATTGGTGAGCATCTTCTCCAGTTCTTTCAGCCGCGCCGGTGTGCCGACATCAACCCACTGGCCACGATAGTGCTGGCCGCTGACCTGCCCTCGCGCAATAGCCTCACGCAGCAGCGGAGCCAGCGGCCGAGCGCCGTCGGGCAGATGCGCGAACAGCTCGGGGCGGTATACACCAATGCCGCTGAAGGTCAATCGGCCGCTGGCTCCGTCGATCACGCGCTCGCCCTCGAGTGCGAAGTCTCCATGCTCATGATGGGGTGGATTGTCGACCAGCACGAGGTGAGCGAGTCCGGCTGGCGCTGGCAGCGTCGTCAGCGGGAAGTCGGTCCAGATGTCGCCATTGACCACTACGAACGGCGCCGTGCCCAACAGCGGCAGAGCACGGCGGATGCCGCCGGCAGTCTCCAACGCCGCCGGCTCCTCCCGCGAATATTGCAGCTCGACGCCGAAACGCTCGCCGGCGCCGAGCGCGGCGACGATCTGCTGCCCCAGCCAAGCGACATTGATCACGATCCGCCGGAAGCCGGCCTCAGCCAGTGCCGCAATGTGGTACTCGATCAGCGGTCGACCCGCCACCGGCAACAAGGGCTTGGGAGTGTGGTCGGTCAGAGGCCGCATACGCTCGCCGCGGCCGGCGGCAAGGATCATGGCGCACTGCATGATCTATGCGCCTTCCAGCCGCGGCAGAACCGACTGCTGCAGGAAAGCGTGCAACGGCTCTAGCTCCGGATAATTACTGGCTGCCTGAACGATGTACTGCAGTGTCCGCGGTACGTCGCCCAAATAACCGGGCTTGCCGTCGCGGTGCCAGAGACGGGCAAAAATACCGCTGGCCTTGAGGTGTCGCTGCACCCCCATGAGATCGAACCAGCGCAGCCAAGCTTGGTTGGTGGCCTCACCGACCAGCGCCCGGATCTGCGGCCGCTGCAAATATCCCAACGCCCAGGCCTCTACCTGCGCTCGCGGCCAGGCGATATAGCAGTCGCGCAGCAGCGACACCAGATCGTAGGTAATCGGACCTAGCACGGCATCCTGAAAATCCAGCACGCCTGGATTGTCGGCTGGGGTCACCATCAGATTGCGGGAATGGTAATCGCGGTGTACGCAAACGCGCGGCTGCTCCAGCGCGGCCTCGGCCAGCATTTCGAAGGTTTGTTCCAGCATGGCGCGCTGGCCATGATCGAGCGCGAGTCCGAGATGCCGCTCCAGCAGCCAGTCGGGAAACAGCCGCATCTCGCGCAGCAGCAGTGGTTTATCGTAATCAGGCAAGCCGGCGCGCGGACCGTGCACCTGCAGGCGCTCCAGCGCAGCCAGCGCAGCCAGATAGAGTCGCTCTACCGTCTCGCTATCCAGCACATCCAGATAGCGCTGGTCGCCAAGATCGGACAGCA
>DASULL010000387.1:0-2239 GCA_036278215.1 Gammaproteobacteria bacterium
GATTGCAGCCGCAACCCTGGCAACCAACCGGTTGCGTGCCCGCGCACGCTCACCAACACTTTCATTCAAAGCGGCGACCGGCTGCCCTGCCTCGGCAGCAATACTCTCGCCGGCCTCAAGGTTCAGCCCGATGCCAATGACGACTGCACAGGGTCCTTCGACTTCACCCACAATTTCTACGAGGATTCCACCAAGCTTGCGCCCATCGTGCAGAAGATCGTTCGGCCATTTGAGCTGAACAGCCGCGCCCTCCTCCTCCAGCGACTCCGCCACACCGAGCGCGACAGCGAGGCTGAGCCCGGCCAGACCATGGGGCAGCACTGGAAACCGCCAGAGCACAGAGAGGCAGAGCGTACTGCCGAACGGCGCCACCCAATTGCGGCCCCAGCGCCCTCGGCCGGCCGATTGGATCTCGGTCGTTAACGCCTGCACCTCGGCCCCCATTCGCGCTCGCTCCAGCAGCAGGCGGTTGGTCGAGTCGCATTCGAACAACACCTCGAGTGGCAGAGTTTCCGGGTAGACTGCCGCAAGCTCTGCCGCTATCGCCGTCGTATCCAGCAGCTCCACCGGTCGCGCCAGCCGATAGCCACGGCCCTTCACCGCCTCAATGGGCAAACCCTTTGCTCGCAGCTGCTCGACAAGCTTCCATACCGCCGCCCGGCTAACTCCAGCGACTTCTCCCAGAGCGTCGCCGGAGCGAAAGCGTCCATCTGCCAATAGCTCCAGCAGGTCCCGGGTTCGGAGACCTGTTGGTAAATCGGCTTTATCTCGGAAGTTCGGAGCTGTCACCATAAAACCGCGTCATCACCTTGATCATCAGGCCGTGGTCATGGGCACCGGCACTCTCTCGGGCGCTGTGCATCGACCACATCGGGTTGCCGACATCTACAGTTCGAATTCCGAGACGTCCGGCAGCAATCGGACCGATGGTACTACCGCATGGCAGATTATTTCGATGCACATACTTTTGACAGGGTACGCCCGAAGCACTGCACAGTTCTTCGAAGTACGCTTCTCCCACACCATCGGTGGCATACCGCTGCTGCGCGTTGATCTTTATGACCGGCCCGCCGTTCAATCGAACCGTATGCTGCGGCTCATAGAACCGTGCGAAGTTCGGATGCAGCGCATGCGCCATGTCAGCGCTTAGCAACACACTTCGGGCCAGAATCCGCCTTCTATCGGACTCTCGCTCATAACCCAAAGCCTCGGTAAGGCGGATAACCACGTCCTGCAGGAAGGTACCGTCTGCGCCTTTATAGCTCTGACTGCCGACTTCTTCATGGTCGAACAGTGCGGCTACTTGCGTCACTGTCGGCGGCGCGGCAAGCATGGCTTCGATCGCAGCATGACATGACGCCAAATTATCCAGCCGGGCGGAAGCGATGAACTCCTCGTCACGGCCGAAGAATGCCCCCTTTTGCACATCGACAACCGCAAGCTCCCAGCTCAATACAGCGGCCGGATCTACATCGATCGCCGAAGCGAGTAGCGCACGGAACCCCTCGTCAGCCGGCAGCTGATCGACGGCCGCACCCAATACCAGGGGCAGCTCGTCCTGTAAATCAAAACGCAAGCCGGCCTGATTAACATCGCGGTTTAGATGGATGGCAAGGTTGGGCAGCCGCAACAAGGGCCGCTCGAAGTTGACCAAGCGGAACGCCAAACCACCGTTTCCGTCCCGCACTATCAGCCGGCCAGCTAAGGTGAGGTCGCGATCTGAAAAGCTCGCGATGATCGGCCCACCGTAAACTTCAATTCCAAGGCGATTCAGGTCGCCATCCGAAAACGCCCCCCGAGGCTTTACCCGAAAGCCGGGCGAGTCGGTATGTGCCCCGACAATGCGCAACCCGGCATCTGCCCGCCCCAGTCGAAATGCGATGATAGAGCTCCCGTCTCGTACCACATAGCCGGCAGTACCTTCCGCTAATCGCCAGACTTCGGCTTCTTCATAGCGGTTGAATCCTTCCTGGCGCAGTCGGGCCTCGATGCTGCTGACCGCATGCCAGGGAGTCGGGCTGTTGTCGATGAATGTCAGGAGGTCTTCCGCTGCTTTACGCATTTCTCCCTCTCTCTCCGGCGGGGGTGGGTGGGGGGACAAAAGAAAACCCCCGGCAGCGCGGGCTGCGGGGGGTTTTGGGAAGAAGCGCCTGGCGATGACCTACTTTCGCACCGCAGCGGGGCGGCACTATCATCGGCGCTGTGCGGTTTCACGTCCGAGTTCGGGATGGGATCGGGT
>DASULL010000388.1:0-2754 GCA_036278215.1 Gammaproteobacteria bacterium
CAGTTCGGCGCGCAGCTTCTGTTGCATCCCGATCGCCAGTGGCCGCACCTTGGCGGCGTCCCGCGTGAAGCAGGCTGGATAGCGCTCGGCGAGGCGACCAAGCAAAGCACGAGCCTGGGCGGCGCGCTCGCGCTTGGTTTCGGCAGCGGAAGGAGTGGGGGCGGCGGGCGCGTCTGTCATCGTCGAATCTCGTGGTATCGGCGCTGGTGTTTAGGGTCAAAACCCCGGCAGCGGCAGATCATAGCAACGCCTGCCGCCGGCGTCTTGTCGAAGATAGCGGGTTTGGCCGTAGAGGGTGTTTCAGGATGGCGACAGATATCCTTTTGCGGCCAGGGCGTCGGCCGCATATCGAAGTGCGGCCCCGGCTGTTGAGCCTGATCCCGCTGCGTTCCTGAACGGCCCCAAATATAGTTGAGTGAGCGTTATTCAAGAGGCGAAGACAAGTATGGGCGACGTCATCCCGTTTCGCAGGCCGCGACGCAACGGTGCCGATCAGGATGGGCGCGCTTTATGTCGTAACGGCCACCATAAATGGGAGATCGTGCACGCTCAGCGCTTCGATGTGAAGAAGGGGCGTCTGGTAACGGTGTTGCGCTGCAAACGCTGCAACGCAACCAAGAACGAAGCCCGCTGAACTTCCGTCGACACCCTCAGCAGCCTGGCTTAAACCTCCGCCGCTTGCCCGCCTTTCGGCCGCTGTTGCGGCCGTCTCGGCCCTAAAGGGCCTCCCACAGGGTGCCGCCGCTTCAGCTTGGCAGTGCCCTCCCTTGTAGGAGCGGCTTTAGCCGCGACAGCCGGCCGAGAGGCCGGCATACCTTGCCTCAGCCAGGTCAGTGCCACCAACCTATTGGCCGCTGCCACCGCCGTCTCGGGCCTAAAAGGCCCCTCCACAGGGAGCACCGCTCCATTTCAGCCGCGGCAGCCAGTCAGTGCGTGGCACGCTAGCGTTCCGCCCGCCTAGCTCTGCGCGAAGTACTGCGCCAGGAACTCCTCGAACGAGACGGTATCTCTGCTTTCCAGCCGCGCCTGTTCGGCGAGTGAGTCGGCAGCGGCCCGTTCCAGCGCGACTTGAGTTTCCGGCGACAGCGGCATGGTGCGGAAATCCTCGGCATACTGCCGGGACAGGCGCAGAGCAAATGCGGTGAACGACTCCTTGCGGGCGCGCATTTCCGCCAGCATCCGGGCAGAAGGAGTACGCTCCGGGTCCAGCAGCGCTGCCCGCTGCTGGGCGACCGCGCTCTGATAAGCATCCCCGCCGCCGTGGCCGGCATCGAGAATCTCGGCGATCACGGCAATCGGTTGCAGCAGCGCCAAGCCCCAGTCCTGCAGCGTGATCTCGCGGCCGCGATGCTGCAGCAGCAGGCCGGGCTCCCGGCCACGGCGGGTGACCTGGGCCTGGTTGTACTCGAGTTCGGCTTGTTCCGCGGCATCCACGTAGGGGCTGTCTTCCAACAGGCAGAACACCAGCAGTGCTTCGATGAAGCGCAGCTGCGGCTCGTCTACGCCCAGCGGGGCATAGGCATTGACGTCCGGAGCGCGGATCTCGACGTATTCGACCCCACGCTCGCGCAGGGCCAGCGACGGCTTCTCGCCGCTGTGGATGACGTTCTTGGGCCGGACGGAGCTGTAGTACTCGTTCTCGATCTGCAGCACGTTGCCGTTCAGCTGCCGCCATTCGCCGTCGACCTGGATGCCGATCGCCATGTAGTCGGGGTCGGGCGTCTGAATGGCATGGGTGAGGTCATCGACGTAGCGAGTGAGGTTGTCGTACGACACGCGGAGATCGGCCTGCGCCTTGTTCTTGTAGCCGATGTCGCTCATCCGCAGCGAGGTGGCGTAGGGCAGGTACAGGGTGCAGGCGTCGAAGTCTTCGAAGGTGTGCGGCCGGCCGTCGAGAAAAGAGCGGCACACTGCCGGCGAAGCGCCGAACAGGTAGGGTACCAGCCAGCCGTAGCGCTGGAAGTTGCGGATCAGATGGAAATAACCGTCCGACCGATAGTCCCGCAGGGGCCGTTGATCGCCGTCGATTTGCTGCAGCAGCGGCCAGAGGCCGGTTGGCAGTGAGTAGTTGAAATGGACGCCGGAAATGGCCTGCATCAGCCGGCCATAGCGGTGGTCGAGCCCAACGCGGTAGATGTGCTTCATCCGGCCGATGTTGGAGCTGCCGTAGCGGGCGATCGGAATGCTGGCGTCACCGCCGACCACGCAGGGCATGCTGGTAGCCCACAGCATCTCGTCGCCGATATTGCGGTAGACGAAAGCATGCAGGTCACGCAGCGTCGCCAGCGTCTGCCGGACGTCGGCGAACGGTGGCGTGATGAATTCCAGCAGCGCTTCCGAGTAGTCGGTGGTCAGACTGGGATGGGTAAGCGCGGAACCGAGGGCGGGCGGGTGCGTTGTCTGCGCCAGGTCGCCGCTGGGAGTGACGCGCAGGCTTTCTTTTTCCAGCCCCTTGAGCCCGCCGGCGAGAGCGGTGGCGGCGCCCCGGTTGAGCAGACAGTTTAAGCGGTGCTGCCAGCTTGTGTACAAAATGGTTTCGTCCTTCTCGCTCTGGGCGCCGCGGAATTGTTTCGCATGTCACCCTGTCGCCGGTCAACTGTTATTGGTTGTCATAGCGGGGCGAAGGATGCCCCATAACAGCTGGAAGGACCACAATGACCGGCTCCAAAATATAGCCTGCAAGCGCAGACACGCTGTCGCCGCGCGCTGCGATGAGGCTCAGGTGGGGCTGGGTACCGGGCTTCCGCCGTGATC
>DASULL010000389.1:0-2894 GCA_036278215.1 Gammaproteobacteria bacterium
GGTCAACTTCATTTCACCCAGTGTTATCGTCGGCTTCACCGCTGGAGCGGCGATACTCATCGCGTCGAGCCAGGTAGGCAACCTGCTGGGCTTGGCACCCGAGGAATCCGTCAGCGGGATGGCAGCGATAAGGCAAGCGCTGCAGCCGGAAATGCTGCCGCGCTCGGCGGTATCGGTCTTGTTATTCCTGCTGACGGTGGGTGTTTTCCTGCTGATCCGACGTTTTCGCCGCCGTTGGCCGGCGCTGCTGATCGCGATGATCCTGGTTAGTGCCTGCGCCTGGCTGGCCGGAGTCAGCGCCTGGAGGGTACCGATGGTCGGCGCCATGCCGGCGGCGCTGCCGCCGTTATCCATGCCGCTGCTGTCGCCGACGGTTCTGCAGGGTTTGATTCCTGGTGCGCTGGTCGTGGCGGTGCTGGGTCTGGTGCAGGCCATGTCGGTGGCGCGCGCTCTCGCAACGCGCAGCGGCCAGCGCCTGGACAGCAATCGCGAATTCGTCGGCCAAGGCTTGGCTAACGTGGTCGGCAGTTTTTTCTCCAGCTATCCCGGCTCCGGCTCGTTGACTCGCTCGGGTCTGAACTACGAGATTGGCGCCCGCACGCCTTTGGCAGGTATTTTTTCATCGCTGGTTCTGGCTCTGGTGTTGCTGGCCGCACCCGAAGCCGGGGCGTATCTGCCGATTCCGGTGGTGGCCGGGGTCATTGTCATGGTCGCCTGGAGCCTGCTCGATCTCACCGCCATGCGGCGGATCTTTCGGAGCAGCCGCGAAGAAACCGCTGTGCTGACGGCGTCGCTGCTCAGCGCCTTGCTGGTCAGCCTGGAGTTTTCCATCGCTATCGGTGTGATCTCTTCGCTGATTTTTTACCTGCGACGGGCCTCGAAGCCGCGGGTCGTGCCGGTGGCGCCGCATCCGCAGCGGCCCAATCGCGGCTTGCGTAACGCTGAAAAGCACGGGCTCAAAGAGTGTCCCGGGCTGCGGATTCTGCGACTGGACGGCTCGCTGTTTTTCGGCGCGGTCGATAATGTCGAGCGCGAGCTGCAACGGCTGACGGCAGCACCCCAGCCGAAGCGCGTCCTGCTGGTCTGTCATGCGGTAAACCTGATCGATCTGGCCGGCGTTGACATGCTGGTTCGGGAGGCGGAACGACTGGCTCAGGAAGGGGGCGAGTTATACTTATGCGGGCTGCGCGATCAGCCGCGGCGCTCCTTGGAGCAGGGCGCCAAGGGTAGCCGCATCACCAGTAATCATATTTTCGGCGATCCGGCCGTGGCGCTCGCCGCCTTGGCGCCGGACTGCCTGAATACCAGCAATTGACCGCCGCAGGCGCTTTGCGCGGAACCACAAAGCCGCCGGACTAAACAGCAAGAATGGACACGGGTTTCATACTGACGTTTCTCTTTGCCGCGGCGCTGGGCAGCTATCTACAGTCGGTCACCGGTTTTGCCCTGGGGCTGGTAGTGGTTGCGATGGCAGCGATCACCGGCGGCACCTCCATTGCGATCACGGCCGCGGCCTTGAGCATCATGGCGATATGCAACGCCCTGGTGCTGGTGCCGAAGATGTGGCGGCACACCAGCTGGTCGGGAACCATGCCGCTGCTGTTTGGTTTAGCTCCCGGTCTAGTTGCTGGGCTGTTACTGCTGGATATCCTCAGCGCCCGCCATGCCGAGCTGTTGCAGCTGCTGGTCGGCCTGCTGGTGCTGGTCAGCGGCGGCATTCTTTTCATGCGGCCACAGCCGCGGGAGCAAGGTTCGAGCGCGGCTAGCCGGACCTTCGTCGGCATTGCCGCCGGCATATTGAGCGGCCTTTTCAGCACCTCGGGACCGCCGCTCGTGATCCACTACTATCGCCAGCCGATTCCGGTGGCGACTATCAGAGCCACCTTGATCAGCATCTTTGCCCTGCTTGCCTGCAGTCGCCTGGTGCTGGTAACGGCGCAGGGGCAGTTGGATGCGCTCAGCGTTCAGGCGGCCCTGCTGGCGCTTCCGGTGGTGACCCTGACCAGTTGGTTGAGCGTGAAGTATCCGCCCAAGCTCTCCGATCTGGCGATCCGGCGGCTTGCCTTCGCCTTGCTGACAGCTATTGGCGTTTCCACCATCTGGGCGGCTTTGCGCGGCCTGGTCTGAGGCCTGGGCCTGCCAAGTTGTTTAACCAGTTGGCGGGCGGATCGTGGTCATCGAAGCAGGCGACCAGGAGGCAGGCACCCTGGTAGACTCCGTGGCGGAAGTGATCGAGGTCAGGCAGACCGAGGTCGATATCGCGCCAAGTGTGGGCAATGACGAATCGGCGCGTTACATTTACGGCGTCGTCAGTCGCGGCAACCAACTGCTGATCCTGATCGACCTGGATAAGATGCTCATCAGGGAGGAATGGCAGGAGGTTGCCTCACTCTAAGCAAGTGGGTTTCCTCCGTCGGACCGGTTGTGGCGGATCTCGATTCCATCGGTCCCACCTGCCGGTACGGCCGCTCGGGCAGGAGCCCGGCCAGGCGAGAGTTCCCGCCAGGAACCGCCTGCGCAAGAGCGCCAGTTACGCCGGCTTGCCGGCGCTGCGCTAACCGACGATATGGGAGACAGGCGGGACCAACCGCCGCTAGTTGATGAGTTTGCCTGATATTCAACATATTCAACTGTTCGCCATGCTTGGTATCGGTGCGCTGGCGTTGCTGGCTGCGGTGCTCGCTGCGGTCGCTCTCAGCCGTCTGCAGGACGTGCGCCAGCGGCTTGCCGATGTCGAAGCCAGTCTTGCCCTGAGCGATGAGCATTATCAGGGGCTGTCGGCCGGCGCTCTCGGGCAGGGACAGCGGCTGCTGCAGATGGAGCAGGACTTCGCCCGGTTGCGCGCGCGCCTGGACGAGGTCGCCGCCAGCGGCGACAGCGGCGGCGCAGCCTTC